>JAQGKA010000343.1 GCA_028290355.1 Tardiphaga sp.
GCCTATAACCTGATCCGCATTCCCAAACTGGTTGCTGCGTAGCCAAGCCGGTATCCAAACCATCAAAGCGCCTCAACCAGCGAACACTCCGCCCCAGAAAACGGACCCGCGACACAATAATCGCCTCTTTAATCGCCTCTTTCTTAAGTTTTTCCGCAGACTGCTAGAGCGATATCCGTCAGATCACGAAGCTGGTGGGGCATGACGGCGGCCATCTCGAACGCGTCATCGTACGAGATGTGGGCACTTCGATGTGCGAAGGCGTTGTGGCGCAGCGTCCTGACCTTCTCGACTATAGGCTGAGCCTTCGTCAAGAGCGCATCGACGATCGTTGCACTGGGCATTTTCAACTGTCCTGCCGCCCTCACCTCACGAATTAAGGGTGCGAGACTGATCGTGTCACTACTCTTGTCGAACACCCCCGCCATGTAAATCACGTAGGTGGTAAGATAGGCGTGCGGTGTGAATCGGAAGAACTCGTTGTACTCCCTCATGGTATCGATAATTTTGCGTCGAGATTCCTGTTCCTCGAAGTAGAACCACAAGTCTAGGAAGAGCCTCGCCCGCACTATGTGCTGGCCAATGCGATTCAAGCGCTGGTTCAAGGGAAGCGGCTGCATGGGGGCAGAGTATCCGATTCTTTCGGCGCGGCGGAACACGGGCGGATTAGCAAAGCAAATCCGCCAATCTGCGGCATGGTCAGGCGGCGCAAGTTCGCCGACGTTTCCACTATGCGTTACAGGGGAAGGCTTATCGCACGAAAATCAGTCCACTGCACGGCGGAGAGGCCTTCGCGCCATCGAGACGACAGCGGCGATGGGTCCCGGCTCGGCGCACGCACTTCGTGCGCGCTGGGCCGGGACGACAAGCGGATGGGCCTCAGTCTTCCTTGAAGCCGTATTCCAGGTTGTTGCCCGTCGCGCCGTAATATTTGTACGGCAGGAATTTGCCGGACATGGTGAACTGGACGCGGTCGCCCTTCGGATTGGCGACGCGGACCATCGCCATGTCGAAGTCGATCGCCGACATGATGCCGTCGCCGAACTCCTCCTCGATCAGCGCCTTCCACGCCGGGCCGTTGACCAGCACCATCTCGTAGAAGCGATAGATCAACGGATCGGTCGGCGGCATCGGCGTGTCCACGCCGCGCATCGGGATCTCGTTGAGCATCGCGATCTCGCTCTTGCTCAGGCCGAACAATTCGCCGGCCGCGGCAGCCTGCGGTTTGGTCAGCTTCATGTTGCCGAGAATGGCGCCTACGATCAGCACTTCCGAATGGCCGCCGATCTTTTCGCAGATGTATTTCCAGGTCCACGCGTTGTCGCGCTTGATGTCGAGCAGCTTTTCGGTGAGGTCGGATCTAATCATGGTTTTCTCCCTTGGTGAATCGATGATGGCCTAGCGCGCGGCGCTTTGCGCAGGCTGCGTCGCCACCAGCACCGGCTCGGCGAGCAGCGGGCGCACCAGCGGCACGTTGCGCGGGTCAAAGTTCGGCGTGGTGCTGGTGAACGTCTTGCTGCGCGTCACCAGGAAATCGATGATGTGGTTGCGCAGCGCGTAATAGTGCGGATGGCGGTGCAGATCGACGCGGGTGCGATCCTTCGGCAGCGGATTTTCCACCACTTCGGCCAGCACCGCGCCGGGGCCGTTGGTCATCAGGAAGATCTTGTCGGCGAGATACATCGCTTCATCCACGTCGTGGGTGATCATGAAGGTGGTCTGGCCGGTGTCGAGGCAGACGCGGCGCACCTCGTCCTGCAGGGTGCCGCGGGTGAGCGCGTCGAGCGCGGAGAACGGCTCGTCCATCAGCATGATTTTCGGCGTGATGCTCAGCGCGCGGGCGATGCCGACGCGCTGCTTCATGCCGCCGGACAGTTCGGAGGGCCGCTTGTGCTCGGCGCCGGTGAGGCCGACGAGGTCGATGAAGGTCTGCGCATGCGCCTTCACTTTGGCCTTGTCCCATGCGCGCCATTTCGAGCTCACGGCATAAGCGACGTTGCCCAGCACCGTGCGCCACGGCAGCAGCGCGTGGCTCTGGAAGATCACCGCGCGGTCGAGGCTGGTGCCCCGGATCTCCTGGCCGTCGACGATCACGGTGCCGGCGCTGGGCTCGTCGAGCCCGGCGAGGATGTTCAGCACCGTGGTCTTGCCGCAGCCGGAATGCCCGATCACGCAGCCGAACTCGCCCCGCGGCAGCGACAGCCAGAGATCCTCGAACACCGCGATCTCGCCGCCGTCCGCGCCGGGATAGCGCTTGGCGATGCCTTCGATGGAGATGAACTTGTTCGAACTCATGCTCAACACTTCCACGACGGCAGCGCACCCCCTCGCCCCGCTTGCGGGGAGAGGGTTGGGGTGAGGGGGCGGTTCGATAGGCTCGGGACGTTGCAACGCCCCCTCACCCGGACCGCACGCTGACGCGCGCAGTCCGACCTCTCCCCGCAAGCGGGGAGAGGTGAAGGTGTGGTGACGCCTGTGAAATTTTTCATCCCCATCACTCCGGAAACGTGACCATACGGGTGAAGCGGGCGAGCACCTGGTCGAGCAACATGCCGACCACCCCGATCAGCAAAATCGCGATGATCACATTTGTGATCGATAGATTATTCCATTCGTTCCAGACGAAGTAACCGATGCCGGTGCCGCCGACCAGCATCTCGGCGGCGACGATCACCAGCCAGGCGATGCCGATGGAAATGCGCATGCCGGTGAGAATGGTCGGCGCTGCCGCCGGCAGGATCACGGTGAAGGCGCGGCGCAGCGTGCCGACTTCCAGCGTGCGGGCGACGTTGATCCATTCCTTGCGCACGGCGGCGACGCCGAAGGCAGTGTTGAGCAGCATCGGCCAGATCGAGCAGATGAAGATCACGAAGATCGCCGACAGGCCGGAATCCTTGATGGTGTAGAGCGCCAGCGGCATCCAGGCGAGCGGCGAGATCGGTTT
>JAQGKA010000357.1 GCA_028290355.1 Tardiphaga sp.
CCCTGCTGGTGCAGTTTCTGCGCGAGAATCTGCGGCTGACCGGGACCCATGTCGGTTGCGACACCTCGCAATGCGGCGCCTGCGTCGTGCATCTCGACGGCAAGGCCGTGAAGTCCTGCACCACGCTTGCTGTGATGGCCGATGGTCACGAGGTCAAGACCATCGAAGGTCTCGCTGCCGATGGCGCGCCGCTGCACCCCATGCAGGAAGCCTTCCGCGAGCATCACGGCCTGCAGTGCGGCTTCTGTACCCCAGGCATGATCATGACCGCCGTGGACCTCGTGCATCGCAAGGGCCACGACCTCAGCGATCACGTCATCCGCGAAGAGCTCGAAGGCAATCTCTGCCGCTGCACCGGCTATCAGAACATCGTTCAGTCGATCGCAGCCGGCGCCAAGGCGATGGCGAATTCCGACCTCGCATAACGACCTAATCAAGAAAACAGCGCACGGCGATCCCCCGGGATCGCAAAACGATCCCGAGGATCATTCATGTACGAATTCAAATATCATCGTCCGGCGACTGTGCGGCAGGCCGCCAATCTGCTGATCAAGAATGAAGACGCCAAGCTGATCGCTGGCGGCCACACGCTGGTGTCGGTGATGAAGCAGCGGCTCGCCGCTCCGCCGCATATTATCGATCTGTCCCATGTCGAAGGCCTTGATGGCATCGAGATCAAGGGCCGCTCGCTGGTGATCGGCGCGCTGGCCAAGCATGCCGATGTGGCGTCGTCGCCGATCGTCGGCGAGGCGATCCCGGCGCTGGCCGAACTGGCGGAGCTGATCGGCGATCCCGCGGTGCGCCACAAGGGCACCATCGGCGGCTCGCTCGCCAACAACGATCCGACCGCGGACTATCCCGCAGCCGTGTTCGCGCTCGGCGCCACCATCGTCACCAACAAGCGCAAGCTGAAGCCGGAGGAATTCTTCCAGGGTCTGTTCACCACCGCGCTGGAAGCCGACGAGATCATCACCAAGGTGTCGTTTCCGGTGCCGAAGAAGGCCGCCTACATCAAGTTCCGCAACCAGGCCTCGCGCTACGCGCTGGTCGGCGTGTTCGTCGCCAAGCGCCCGTCGGATGTCCGCGTCGCCGTCACCGGCGCCGGCTCGGAAGGCGTGTTCCGCGTCGAGGCGTTCGAGGAAGCCTTGAAGAAGCGCTTCTCGCCGAAGGCGCTGGACGGTCTCACGGTGCCCGCCGAAGGGCTCAACAGCGATTTGCACGGCAGCGCAGAATATCGCGCGCACCTGATCGGCGTGCTGGCGCGCCGCGCCGTCGAAGCCGCCAACGCCCGGACCTGATATTGTCGGGTCCGGCACCTCTTAGATTGGCTTTCCCATGACTGCGACATCGGCGTTTCCCACTTCCGTCGATGCGACGCTCGAATTGCTGACGACGCGCGGCTATCTCGCCGAGCGCTCGCTGGCGACGGTGGTGTATCTGGCCCTCAAGATGGGCCGGCCGCTGTTTCTCGAAGGCGAGGCCGGCGTCGGCAAGACCGAGATCGCCAAGGTGCTGTCCGCGGCGCTGGGCCGCAAGCTGATCCGGCTGCAGTGCTATGAAGGCCTCGACGTCGCTTCCGCTGTTTACGAGTGGAACAGCGCCTCGCAGATGATCGCGATTCGTCTGGCCGAGGCCGCCGGCGATACCGACCGCGACCAGCTCTCCAGCGACATTTTCGCCGAACGCTACCTGATCAAGCGGCCGCTGCTGCAGGCACTGGAGCCTGACGTTGCCGGCGCGCCGGTGTTGCTGATCGACGAACTCGACCGCGCCGATGAGGCTTTTGAGGCCTATCTGCTGGAAATCCTCAGCGACTTCCAGGTCACGATCCCCGAGCTCGGCACCGTTAAGGCGCCGGCGCCGCCGATCGTCATCGTCACCTCGAACCGCACCCGCGAAATCCACGACGCCTTGAAGCGCCGCTGCCTGTATCACTGGGTCGATTATCCCTCTGCGGAACGCGAGCTCGCGATCGTGAAATCGCGCGTCCCCGGCATCTCCGCCAAACTGTCGCAGCAGGTGGTGTCCTTCGTGCAGGCGCTGCGCGACCAGGATTTCTACAAGTCGCCGGGCGTCGCCGAGACCATCGACTGGGCCACCGCGCTGACCGAACTCGACGCCCGTTCGCTGACGCCACAGGTGGTCGGCGATACCCTCGGCGCGTTGCTGAAGTATCAGGACGACATTGCGCGGATGCAGGGCGATAATCTGCAGAAGGTTCTCAAGGAAACCACCAACGACTAGTGAGGTGGGCGTCATGGATCATCTGAACCCGCCGACCGGCCTGATCGCCGACAATGTCATCGGTTTTGCCCGCGCGCTCCGCGCCGCCGGACTTCCGGTCGGGCCGGGCGCGGTGATCGATGCGCTCAACGCTTTGCAGGTCATCGAGATCGGCAAGCGTGCCGACGTCTTCACCACGCTGGAAGCGATCTTCGTCAAGCGCCACGAGCATGCGCTGGTATTCGCGCAGGCCTTCGACCTGTTCTTCCGGGCCGCCGAGGAATGGAAGCATCTGCTGGATTCCGTGCCGTTGCCGGATCAGGCCAAGCGCAAGCCGCCGCCGGCCTCGCGCCGCGTCCAGGAAGCCATGGCCAGGCCCGCCACGAGCGAGGCGCAGGAGAAGCCTGAGGAGCAGGAGATCAAGCTCTCGGTCTCCGATCGCGAAGTACTGCAGAAGAAAGACTTCGCGCAGATGAGCGCGGCGGAGATCGCGCAGGTCACCCGCGCCATCGCGCAGATGAACCTGCCGCAGGCCGAGTTGCGCACGCGCCGCACCCAGCCGAACAAGCGCGGGCTCAAGCTCGATCTGCGCCGCACCCTGCGCGGCAGCCTGCGCACCGGCGGCGACATCATCGACATCCGCCGCCTCGGCCTGATCGACAAGCCGGCGCCGATCGTGGCGCTGCTCGATATCTCCGGCTCGATGAGCGAGTATACAAGGCTGTTCCTGCACTTCCTCCATGCCATCACCGACGCCCGCAAACGGGTCTCGGTATTCCTGTTCGGCACCCGTCTGACCAATGTGACGCGGGCGCTGCGCGCACGCGACCCCGACGAGGCGCTGGCGAGCTGCTCGTCGTCGGTGGAGGATTGGGCCGGCGGCACACGGATCTCGGCGTCGCTGCACACCTTCAACAAGCTGTGGGGCCGCCGCGTGCTCGGCCAGGGCGCCATCGTGCTGCTGATTTCCGACGGGCTGGAGCGCGAGGCCGACGCCAGACTGACCTTCGAGATGGACCGGCTGCACCGTTCCTGCCGACGGCTGATCTGGCTGAACCCGCTGCTGCGGTTCGACGGCTTCGAGGCCAAAGCGCAGGGCATCAAAATGATGCTGCCGCACGTTGACGAATTCCGTCCGGTACATAATTTGAGTTCGATCGAGGGGCTGATCAAGGCGCTGTCCGCGGTGCCCCCCGCCCACCACCGCAGCCTGATCCGGCCTGCCGCTTAGAAGATTTGCAGCTTGAAAGAGGCTCCCATGCTCAATCGCGATGAAGACATCCTGCAGGCGGCCGAGGCCTGGCAGAAGGCTGGTCACGGCGTGGCGCTGGCCACCGTGGTCGAAACCTGGGGCTCGGCCCCGCGTCCGGCCGGCTCGAGCCTCGTGATCAACGACGACGGCACGTTCCTCGGCTCGGTCTCCGGCGGCTGCGTCGAAGGCGCGGTTGTGACCGAAGCGCTCGACGTGATCGCGTCAGGCGCGCCCAAGATGCTGGAATTCGGCGTCGCCGATGAGACCGCGTGGAATGTCGGCCTTTCGTGCGGCGGCACTATCCGCGTGTTCGTCGAGAAAGTCGGGCAGTCGTGAAGCTTGAGACCCTGACGCAGGTCAACACCGAGCGCGCCGCGCGCCGCCCGGTGATCGTAATCACCGACGTCGCCAATGGCGAACAGCGGCTGGTCAAGGCTGCCGATTTCGCCGCCGATCCGCTGCACGCCGAACTCGGCAAGCAGTTGCGCATGGGCAAGAGCGCGATGATCGAGGCCGACGGCAAGAAGCTGTTTCTCAACGTCTACGCGCCGACCGCGCGCCTCGTCATCATCGGCGCCGTCCATATCAGCCAGGCCCTGGCGCCGCTGGCCCGCTCGCTGGATTACGATGTCACCGTGGTCGATCCGCGCACCGCCTTCGCCAGCCCCGAGCGTTTCCCCGATGTGTCGCTGGTGGCGGAATGGCCCGACGTGGCGCTGCCGCCGCTTAATGTCGATCACTACACCGCCTTCGTCGCGGTGACGCACGATCCGAAGATCGACGATCCCGCGCTGCTGCATGCCTTCGAACGCGACTGCTTCTATATCGGCGCGCTCGGCTCGCGGAAAACCCATGCCAAGCGCGGTGACCGGCTGAAGGCGCAGGGCGCCACCGACGCGGACATCGCGAAGATCCATGCGCCGATCGGGCTCAACATCGGCGCGGTGTCGCCTTCGGAGATCGCCGTGTCGATCATGGCGCAGATCACCGCCGAGCTGCGATTGCCCAAAGCGAGTGCCGCATGAAATTCGGTCCCGCCAGTCCGGCGGATGCACTGGGCGGCGTCACCGTCCATACGCTGCGCCAGGGCACGCTCGTTCTTAAGAAGGGCACTACCATCGGTCCCGATGAAGTCGAGGCGTTGACCCGCGCCGGCGTCAAGGAGATCGTCGTTGTCCGTCTCGAAGACGGCGATGTCTCGGAAGATGTCGCCGCGGCCAGCATCGCGCAGGCGGTGGCGGGCGAGGGCGTCAACGTCGAGCGCGCCTTCACCGGCCGCGCCAACCTGTTTGCCGCGCATCCCGGCGTGCTCGTGGTGGAGCGCACCATCGTCGATCGCATCAATGCCGTCGATGAGGCGATCACCTTTGCGACGCTGGCGGCCTACAAGCCGGTGGTCGAAGGCGAGATGATCGCCACCGTGAAACTGATTCCGTTCGGTGTTGCCGGCAAACTGCGTGATGCCGCAGTCGTCGCGGCGACCGGCGGTGCGATGCGGATTGCGCCCTATGGCATCAAGCGCGTCGGCATCGTCTCGACGCTGCTACCGGGCCTGGCGCCGAAGGTGATCGAGAAGACTCTTCGCGTTACTGCGGAGCGACTTGCGCCGGCCGGTGCCGAGATCATTGCCGAGCGCCGTGTGGCGCATGATGAGTCCGCGCTGGCAGCGTCGATCAAGGAATTGCTCGGTCTCGGCGCCGAGCTGGTGATCGTGTTCGGCGCCTCGGCGATTGCCGATCGGCGCGATGTGATCCCGGCGGCGATCGAGCAGGTCGGCGGCGCCATCGAACATTTCGGCATGCCGGTTGATCCCGGCAATCTCTTGCTGATCGGCAATGCCGGCGGCGTCCCGGTACTCGGCGCGCCCGGCTGCGCGCGTTCGCCGGTGGAGAACGGTTTTGACTGGGTGCTGATGCGGCTGCTCGCCGGCCTCAAGGTGACGCGCGCCGACCTCACCGGGATGGGCGTCGGTGGCCTGTTGATGGAAATCGTCACCCGGCCGCAGCCGCGCGTGCCCCTGGGCACCGACGGCAACCGCAACGTCGCGGCGATCATCCTCGCCGCCGGCCGTTCGACCCGGATGGGTGGGCCGAACAAGCTCCTGGCCGAACTGAACGGCAAGACCCTGGTGCGGATCGTCGCCGAACAGGCGGTGGCCTCGAAGGCGACCAGCGTGACGGTGGTGACCGGGCATCAGGCCGCCGAGGTCGAGAAGGCGTTGGCCGGCCTGAAGGTGAAGTTCGTGCGCAATCCCGATTTTGCCGAGGGGCTTGCCGGTTCGGTGAAATCAGGCATTGCGGCGGTGCCCGCCGATGCCGATGGCGCGGTGGTCTGTCTCGGCGACATGCCGCTGATCGACACCCGCCTGATCGACCGGCTGATCGAATCCTTTGCGCCGGATCGTGGCAGCCTGATCGTGGTGCCGGTCAGCGACGGCCGCCGCGGCAACCCGGTGCTGTGGTCGCGGCGTTTCTTCGGCGAGCTGATGACGCTGGACGGCGATATCGGTGCCCGGCATCTGATCATGAAGCACGGCGAGGCGGTGGCGGAAGTGCCGGTGGAGGGCCACGGGGCCTTCCTCGACATCGATACGCCGCAGGCGCTGGCCGACGCCCGGCGCGGCTGAGCGCGACTTTCGTCGGCACGTCGGCTCTTTGGAACTTGTTCACCAAGTTGAAACGCCCTGTGTGTAGCTTTCCACCGAGATTGAACCTCGGGGGAGGGGAATTTGACCTTTATTGCTGCGCGCCGTCGCGCGTTGTTTGTTGCTGCTTTGTTACTGGCACTGGCTCCGCAATTCGCGGCGCCAGCGCTGGCCGCCGGTGCGCTGGCCGTGGGCAAATGCGGCGCCTATGGCCAGGCCTTCGACTATCCGGCCCAGGAAGCCGCACTCGCCGCCGCCCGCAAGCAGTGCAAGGGTGATTGCACCACCGTCACCATGAACCGCGCCTGCGCGGCCTTCGCGGTCGATATGAAAAATCCTTGCGGCGCACACGGTTATGCGGTGGCGCCGCGGATTTCCAGCTCGCTGAATGCGGCGACGAAGAAATGTTACGACTTCGGCGGCAAGGAATGCGTCATCCGCGCCTGGGCCTGCGACGCCAAGGGCTAGGCACGCAGACGAGATAATTCTCGTTGAATCGGTCTGCGGCCGTTAGTCTGACGCAGATGATGCGGTTTCTACGAACATTTTTCACGCGTCCCGACGACGAGCCGTCCGTCAGGGATTTCCGTAACGCGCTTTCGCATCAGATGCTGCTGACGGAGCGGCTGCGCCTCGTGGCCCTCATCGTCACGGTCGCCGTGCTGGTCAGCGTGGCCTCAGTCGCACAGCTGCTTGTACCCTTTGCTTTTGTGAAGATGTCGCGTGGCGGCTTCAATCTGACCGCGACCTGGGCGATTACGCTTCCGTTTCTGCTGTTCGAACTGGTGGTGCTGTATCTCGTCGATCGCCGCATTCGGCAGCGCAAGGACATTCCAGTTTTGCGGCGCTACTTCAACGCGCTGATCGAGACCAGCCTGCCGACTGCGGCGCTCTATCTGCATATGACCTGGATGGGAGCGGATACGGGCCTCGCTTTCGCAGCACCTTTTTCTTACTTCCTTTTCATCATTCTCTCGACCCTGCGGCTGGATTTCTGGCTGTCCGCCTTCACGGGCCTTGTTTCTGCGGTTCAGATGTTCGGTCTGGCGATGTTGTATCGTCCGGCTGCCTTTGCGGCCGAACCCTCGCCGGATTTCGGTTTCCAGCTGATACGCGCTGTCCTGTTGCTGGTCGGCGGCGTGCTGGCCGGGGCGGTCGGCGTGCAGCTGCGTCGGCAGTTCGAGGCCAGCATCGCGGCGGCCTCGGCGCGCGATCGCGTCACCAACCTGTTCGGCCAGCATGTCTCGCCGCAAGTGGTTGAGCAGTTGCTTGCATCGGGCACCGGTATCACCACCGAGATGCGGCATGTCGCCGTGATGTTCGTCGATTTCCGCAACTTCACGGCTGCCACCCGCATACACACGCCGCATGAGGTGGTGGAGCGGCTCGATGAAGCGTTCGCCGTGCTGGTCGGGGTTCTCGATCGCCATTCCGGCATTGTGAACAAGTTTCTTGGCGACGGTTTTCTGGCGCTGTTTGGCGCGCCGATCGAGGATGCCGATGCCGCACAACGCGCCGTGGCGGCCGCGCGGGAGATGCTGGCCGCAATGGAGCAGAACAATGCCGGTCACGATTGGCCGCTCCGGGTCGGCATCGGGGTGCATCTGGGCGCGGTCGTGGCCGGCAATGTCGGTTCGCCGCGCCGCAAGGAATACACCGTGATCGGTGATGCCGTGAATTTCGCCGCGAGGCTCGAAGCTCTCAACAAACAGTTCGGCTCGCAATTGCTGGTTTCCACGGCCGTGCGCGACGCGATGGGCGAGTCCTGCAATGACGCGGTGCTGCTCGGCGAAGTGCCGATCCGCGGCTATGATGCGCCCCAGACCATCTGGCGATTGGGCTGATCTGACCTCGATCAGTTCTCGAAGAACGGTTCGCGCGGCGGCCGCACCGTGATGCCGAGCCGGCCATAGATGCCTTCGCGCTGAAAACTGTCCTGCACATGGCCGGCGGCAATCGACCATTCGTAGTCGCCGGTGCGCAATCCCGTGAGATGGGCACCGATCCGGTATTGCTGGCCGAAGAAATCGCTTGATAGCGAAGCCTCGGGGCCGATCCAGAACCGGTCGAACAGCCGCCATCCGGCGGCGACGCGCGTGTTGATTCCATCGTCGATCATGGTTCCGGACAGCGAATACTGCAGCATCAGCGACCGTGTCGGCTCCCACCATATATCGGTGGTAAATCGCGCACCGATCCTGCTGCGAAGGGCTGCGAGCCGCCGGTTGATCAGAAGATAGTCGGCTTCGACATCGAGGCCGCCGAGCAGCTGCATTTCGAAGTTGCCGCGTTTGAAGCGGATGCCCGGCATGACAGAGCCGCGGAAGATCTGGGTCTCGTAACGCCGCCTGGTCGTGGTGTAGCGCTCGAGGCTCTCGGACGCAAAAAGGCGCAAGATGAAGCCGTCCTTGTTGATCCCCTTCGGCGCCCACTGCATCCCGGCATAGCCGCCAAAGCCGCAGCGCCAGATGTCGAGGCCGGTGAAGTACAGCAGGCGGTCGGGCATGCCGCCGGTCAGAAAATCGAACGCCGGCTTTTTCGATATCACGGGATCAAAAAGCACGGACCAACCGGATGCTTTCTTCTCAACGGTCGATGTTTCCTCCTCCTCCTGGTCGTCCGCCTGCTGCGCCAGCGCGTGGTTGATACCGCAAGCCGTCACGGCCGCGGCGATGCACAAGGCACGCAACGTCAACCCCCAACGCATAGGCCCACGCCCCACGCAACGAAAATGCAACTTAAGGTAGATTAAAGCTGTGGATAATTGCGCGTCCAGCGTAGAGACGAGAACGATCTGGGAACGCGTGAAAAGATTTTCAGAGCTGCGACGGCAGCAGGTTCTCGGTCGTGGTGCCTTCGCGGTCCTCGATGATCTCGGCGATCCATTGCCGGTGGCAATGCTGGTGGTCGCGCTCGTAGCAGAGGATGCAGACCGGGCCGGCTTTCTTCACCAGCGCGGCAAGCTCGTCGAGTTCTTCCTTGGCCTGCGGCGTCTTCAGATGCGTCTGGTAGATTTTCTGCAGCTGGTCGTATTTGCCGCCGCGCGCGGCGTCGCGTCCGTCCTTCGGGGTACCCAGGCCGCGCAGATGGATATAGCCGATGCCACGCTCGTCGAGGCCGGCCGCGAGCCGCTTCTTGGAAAAGCCGGGCCGGCGCGACGCGGCGACCGCGCGCACATCCACCAGCAATTTGACGCCGGCCTGCTGCAGTTCGTCGAGCACCGCCTTGGCGGGGGTCTGCTCATAGCCAACGGTGAACAGTTTTTTCGGTTTGGCCATTCGTCCAGTCCCGCACGGCGCAATGGATTATTTCAGCCGCTCGATCAGCGCCATCGCGCCTGCGGGCGCGCGCACCTTGGCTTCGTGGATCACATAGGCGAATACGTCGCGCGGCTGCTTCTTGGCTTTGACGTCGTCAACGCGCGGCAAGTCCGATGGCTCGCCGCCGCCGGCCCAGGTCTGCAGCCGCTCTGCCCAGGCGTCCAGCGCCTTCGGCGGGTAAGCGGTCTTGATGCTGTCCTCGCCCTTCTGCAGCCGGGCGTAGACGAAGTCGCCGGTGATATCGGAGATCGCGGGGTAGGTGGCGTGTTCGGAAAACACCACGGGAGTCTTGAATTGTCGCAGCAAGGCAACAAACTTCGGCACGCAAAAACTGTCGTGGCGCACCTCGACGACATGGCGCAGCGCGCGGCCGTCCAGTTCCCGCGGCAGCAGTTCGAGAAATTGGCCGAAGTCGGCCTCGTCGAATTTCTTGGTCGGCGCGAATTGCCAGAGTACCGGGCCGAGCTTGTCGCCGAGTTCGAGCACGCCGGAATCGTAGAAGCGTTTCACGGAGTCGCCGGCTTCGGCGAGCACGCGGCGGTTGGTGGCGAAACGCGGACCCTTCAGCGAGAACACGAAGCCATCGGGCACTTCGCGCGCCCATTTGCTGAACGTCTCCGGCTTCTGCGAGCCGTAGAAGGTGCCATTGATCTCGATCGAGGTCAGCTTGGACGCTGCGTAGCTGAGTTCCTTCGCCTGCGTGAGCTTCTCGGGGTAAAACACGCCGCGCCAAGGCGCAAAGGTCCATCCGCCGATGCCAACGTAGATACTGCCCGACTTTTCTGATGTGCGGTGCAAACCCTTGGTCACTCGCTCTTCTCTTTCGCGTTTTTCAGAGATTATTGGGAATGTCGAAGACTAGAGCTACCCGGGTGCCGCCACAAGCCGGCCCGGCGAGGCGGTTTTATCCGTTTTGCTCATGATTTGTGAACCACATGCTTCAAAGTTCTCTTGGCTTTAACTGCCGGCACTTTCCTTGGGAGCACTAATAAGCAGCAGAAAGACAAACCGCAGGGTGAATGCCTTGGTTATGGCAGGAGCGATAAGGCGGGTGAGAAAGATGCTCCGGTCGCGTGCCGTCCGCGAAGCACGCGATGCGTCTGTCCGGGCATGGACGCAGTCACACCACCGACTTACCGTTCCGGTTCTTTTGCTGGCGCTCTGTTTTTCCGCGGTATGCGGATGGATTCTGCTGGAGGGGCGCCGTGCCACGGAGGCGCGTGCCGCCGAGGTCGCCACCAGCCTCGTCAGCTCGCTCAGGTCCGACATCGCCCGCAACGTGGAAAACCTGAACCTGTCGCTCGAAGCGGTGGTGAACAATCTGAAGCTGCCGGGTCTCGACCGCCTCAGTCCGGAAATGCGCCAGCAGGTGTTGTTCGATCATTCCGCGACCGCCCGCTATCTGACATCGATGCTCATCGTCGATGAAGCGGGTCGGATCACGCTGGATTCCAGAAGCAGCAACCCATCGCAGCAGAACCTGTCCGACCGCGACTATTTCCAGATCCACAGGGATAATGACTCCGTGGGTCTGTTCGTCAGTCGTCCGTTCAGGTCCCGTCTGAGCGGCCGCATGCTGGTGGCATTCAGCCGGCGGCTGTCACATCCGGACGGTTCCTTTGCCGGCGTCGTGCTTGGCGCCATGCTGCAGGATTATTTCCAATCGGGGTTCAAGGATATTTCCCTCGGCCCCAACGGTACGGTGACGCTGACGCGCACCGACGGTATCGTGCTGATGCGCTGGCCCTACCGCGAGGATTTTGTCGGCAGCAGTATAAAGCGGGCCGAACTATTCGTTCACTTTCAGCACGCCAGCAGCGGCCAGTATGAATCCTGGGCGGTGTCCGACGGGATCAAACGGCTGTTTGTATATGGCCAGGTTGCCGACCTGCCGCTGATCATCGTGGTCGGCCAATCGCTCGACGACATCTTCGCGCCGTGGTGGCGCCAGGCGCTGGCCATCGGCGCACTCATGGTGGTGCTTTGCGCGGTGACGGTTGTGTTGGCGGTGTCCCTGAATCGCGAACTGACGCGCCGGAGCGTCGCGGAAAAGAAGCTCACCGTCCTGGCCACGATTGACGGGCTCACCGGTCTCGCCAACCGGCGGCATTTCAGCCGGACGCTGGCCTATGAATGGCGCCGCGCGATGCGCAGCCGTGCCCCTGTCGCACTGCTGATGATCGACGCCGACAAGTTCAAACTCTACAACGACAGCCATGGCCATCAGGCAGGCGACCTGTTGCTGCAGGCCATAGCGGCGTCGATCGCCGCGAACGTGAAACGTGCCTCGGATTTGGGGGCGCGCTATGGCGGCGACGAATTCGCCGTTCTGCTGCCGGACACATCTCTCGGAGATGCGGCAGCGCTTGCCGAACGAATCCGCCAGGACCTGATCGTCCGCTGCAGCACGGACGAGATCCAGCGCGGCCACGCGCAATTGAGTATCGGCGTCGCGTGTCTGGTGCCCAGCGCTGAGGCAAAGCATCGCGATCTCATCGCCGCTGCCGACAAGGCGCTCTACAAGGCCAAGCACCTTGGCCGCAATCGCACCGAGCTGGCGGAAACGGATGATGCAGGAGCTCTCGCGCCTGAGGTCGGCGCGCAGACGGGTGAGGGTGTTCTTGCCGCCCCTGAAGGATCTTCCGCTGTTGCTTAGCTTCGGAGCTAGTGTCGAGCAGGCAACATTGGCTTCGTCACGCCGTCAAGGCCGGACAGCACGAGCATCGTCAGCAAGGCATTCTGCGGTCCGAACCAGGCATTCACCGGCCTGTACCATTCATTGCGCGAGTGCCAGTTGCCGCCTTCGCCGCCGCCGCCGATTGTCACCGCGGGGATGCCGAGCGACATCGCGAGATTGGAATCGGTGCTCGAACCCGCAAAGGTGACGCGGGGCGCGCGCGTGAGGACGGTCACCGCGCGCTGGGTTGCCTGCACGATGGGCGAGTCCTCGGCGACGATTCCTGCGGGACGATCGCCGATCAGCTTGATCTCCACAGTGATCTTGTCCGAGTGCCAGCGCTGGTTTTCCTCAGCGGCGGCTTGCTTGACGAGATCGAGTAGACGCGCCTCGAGCTTCAACAGTTCCTCGGTGGAATTCGAGCGCATGTCGACCGCCATACGGGCCTCCGCGGCGATTGCGTTGACCGACGTGCCGCCGCTGACCGTTCCGACCGTGAACGTGGTTT
>JAQGKA010000378.1 GCA_028290355.1 Tardiphaga sp.
CCACCCTCTCCCACAAGGGGAGAGGGGAAGAAAGCAAAGGCGCGCCTCAGCTATACTTCGCCAAGGCCCCGTCGCTGAACACATACACCGCGCCCTGCTCGATCATCAGCTCCGCGGCGCTGGCTGGCGTCTCGACGCCGAGCGCCACCATCAGCGCCCGTGCGGTGCCGCCATGGGCGACGGCGACGGTGTCGCCCGTCAGTTCCTCATACCAGTCGCGCATCCGGATCTGCACCGAGGCGTAGCTTTCGCCACCGGGCGGCGGCATGCCCCATTTGTCGGTTTGGCGCGCAGCAAAAACCTCGGGATGGGATTCCTGCTGCTGCGCCAGCGTCGAGCCTTCCCAGTGGCCATAGCCGATCTCGCGCAGGCGATCGTCGAGCGCGTAGTCCGCCGCCGGAAGATCGAGCTGGGTGCGCACGAACTCCATCGTGGACCGGGCGCGGCCGAGCGGGCTGGAGACAAAGCCGAGATTTTCCGGCCCACACTCGTCGCGCGCGAACAGGTCCTTCAGAATACCGCCGGCGTGCGCCGCCTGTTCACGGCCGAGATCGTTGAGCGGGATATCCTTGGAGCCCTGGAAGCGGCCCGCGGCATTCCACTCGGTCTGGCCGTGACGGATGTAGTAGATGGTCGGTTGGGACATTCGGAAGGACTCTTGCATCAAAGGTAGCCGTCACCTGAGGAGCGGCGCAGCCGCGTCTCGAAGGGCGACGGCGATGAACACAGCATCCTTCGAGGCGCGCCGGAGACGGCGCGCACCTCAGGATGACGACGTGGCTAATCCTTGGCCAGCGAGATGTCCGGCGCGTCGGGCCGCTTCATGCCGACGACGTGGTAGCCGGAATCGACGTGGTGCACTTCGCCGGTGACGCCGCGCGACATGTCGGACAGCAGGTACAGCGCGCTGTCGCCGACTTCGTCGATGGTGACGGTACGGCGCAGCGGCGAATTGTACTCGTTCCACTTCAGGATATAGCGGAAGTCGCCGATCCCCGATGCGGCCAGCGTCTTGATCGGGCCGGCCGAGATCGCGTTGACCCGGATGTTCTTCTCGCCGAGATCGGCGGAAAGATAGCGCACGCTGGCTTCCAGCGCGGCCTTGGCGACGCCCATCACGTTGTAGTGCGGCATCCACTTCTCGGCGCCGTAAGAGGTCAGCGTGATGATCGAGCCGCCGTCGGTCATCAGCTTCTCGGCGCGCTGCGCAATCGCGGTCAGCGAGTAGCAGGAGATCAGCATGGTCTTGGAGAAGTTTTCCGAGGTGGTGTCGACATAGCGGCCCTCGAGGCCCTCCTTGTCGGAAAACGCGATGGCGTGGACCACGAAGTCGATCTTGCCCCACTTCTCCTCCAGCACGGCAAACGCCGCATCGATGGTGGCCGGATCGGTGACGTCGCAATGGCCGAGCACCAGGCCGCCGAGTTCCGCGGCCAGCGGCTCGACGCGCTTCTTCAGGGCGTCCCCCTGGTAGGTCAGCGCGATTTCAGCGCCTTGGGCGCGCAGGGATTTGGCGATGCCCCAGGCGATCGACCGGTTGTTGGCGAGGCCGAGAATGACGCCGCGCTTGCCCTGCATCAGGCCTGAAGCTTCAACCATGTCGTGTCCTATCCGCTTGGAAATCGACCTCTGGGGGTACACCAGCACTTGCGCCCGGTATAGTCCAAATGTGCCCGGCACTTCCGCCGTTTGCCGTCCAGCGTTAACGCCGGAATAGAGCGCCTGCCGAGGTGTTATGATAGCCATGGTGATGGTTCGCATCGCTGGCGAATACCGGCGGGATTTCAGCCAATGACGCAAACAATGGCGCAAAAAATGGCCTGGGCCTCATGAGCGCATTTCGCGAGAGCGTCGAGAGCATGATTCCAGCGCTGCGCCGCTATGCGCGGGCGCTGACGCGCGACGCTGACATCGCCGACGACCTGGTACAGGACACCTTGGTGCGGGCGCTGCGTTCGGAAAAACTGTTCATCGGCGGCGACCTCCGGAGCTGGCTCTACACCATCCTGACCAATCTGAACCGCAACCGCCGCCGCTCGCTGGCGCGCCGCCCGCAGTTCACGCAACTGCTCGACAACAATCCGGACGCCAGCGGCACCGAGGCCGAAGGCCGCGATATCGCGCGCGCGCTCGCCGCTCTGGTCGAGGACCAGCGCTCGGTGCTGCTGCTGGTGATGCTGGAAGGCCTGAGCTACCGCGAGGTCGCCGACATCCAGGGCGTGCCGATCGGCACCGTGATGTCGCGCCTCGCCCGCGCCCGTGCCCATGTCAAAGCCTACCTCGAAGGCCAGCGCCCGGCGCTGCGCGCGGTGAAGTGATTAAGGGAAGATGAGACCATGACCGAACCGAACATGCCCGTCACCGAAGACGAACTGCACGCGTACATCGACAACGAGTTGCCGGCGGAACGGCGCAGTGATGTCGAAGCGTGGCTGGCAGCGCATCCCGACGATGCCGCGCGGGTGCAGTCGTGGCGCGCCATGGCCGAACTTCTGCATGCGCGCTACGACAACGTCGTCGACGAAGCGGTGCCGAAGCGGCTGGAGATCGAGCAGCTGATACGGCAGCCGCGGCCATGGATCTATGGCGCGATCGCGGCCACGCTGGTGGCCTTCATCGCCGGTGGCAGCGTCGGCTGGTTCGCGCGCGGCGTCTCGGCGTCGCCATCGACATTCCAGCACTTTACCCTCGA
>JAQGKA010000496.1 GCA_028290355.1 Tardiphaga sp.
AAGGCGGGGTTTATCGCGCCCGCGTCATCAAGGTCGTCGATCACGCCAAGACACGCGTGCTCGGCATTTTTCGCAAAACCCCCGATGGCGGCGGGCGGCTGATCCCGGTCGACAAGAAACAGGCCGGCCGCGGCGAACTCAACATCGCCGCCGCCGACAGCAATGGCGCCGAGGATGGCGATCTTGTCAGCGTCGATCTGATCCACACCCGCGGCTACGGTCTCGCCTCCGGCAAGGTGAAGGAACGGCTCGGCTCGCTTGCAAGCGAAAAGGCTGTCAGCCTGATCGCGATTCACTCCCACGAAATTCCGCAGGCGTTTTCGCCCGCGGCGATCGAGGAAGCTGAAGCCGCAAAACCCGCGACGTTGGCGGGTCGCGAGGACTGGCGCGCCGTGCCGCTGGTCACCATCGATCCGCCGGATGCCAAAGATCACGACGACGCGGTCTATGCCGAACTTGATCCCGACGCCAACAACAAGGGCGGCTACGTCGTCAACGTCGCCATCGCCGATGTCGCCTTCTATGTGCGGCCGGGATCGGCGCTGGACCGGGACGCACTGACCCGCGGCAATTCCGTCTACTTCCCCGACCGCGTCGTGCCGATGCTGCCGGAGCGGATCTCCAACGACCTGTGTTCGCTGGTGCCGGGCGAAGCGCGCGGCGCGCTCGCCGTCCGCATGGTGATCGGCGCCGACGGCCGTAAGCGTTCGCATACCTTCCATCGCATCCTGATGCGCTCGGCGGCGAAGCTGAACTATGCGCAGGCGCAGGCCGCGATCGACGGCCGCCCCGACGATACCACCGGCCCTATTCTTGATCCGATCCTGAAGCCGCTCTACGACGCTTACGCAGTTGTCAAACTGGCGCGCGACGAACGCGATCCGCTCGACCTCGACATTCCCGAGCGCAAAATCCTGCTGAAGAAGGACGGCACGGTGGATCGCGTGATCGCGCCGGAGCGCCTCGACGCGCACAAGCTGATCGAAGAATTCATGATCCTGGCCAACGTCGCGGCAGCCGAAATGCTTGAAAAGAAGGCGTTGCCGCTTATCTATCGGGTGCATGATGAGCCCTCCGTCGAGAAGGTTCATAATCTGCAGGAATTCCTGAAGACCCTCGATCTGCCGTTTGCCAAGGCCGGTGCGCTGCGACCGTCGCTGTTCAACCGGGTGCTGACGCAGGTCAAGGGCCACGATTCCGAGCCGCTGGTGAACGAAGTGGTATTGCGCTCGCAGGCTCAGGCCGAATACGCCGCCGAGAACTACGGACACTTCGGTCTGAACCTTCGTCGCTACGCCCATTTCACTTCGCCTATCAGGCGATACGCAGATCTGATCGTGCATCGCGCGCTGATCCGCGGGCTTGGCCTTGGCGAAGGCGCGCTGCCGGAAACCGAGACGATGGAGACGCTGAGCGAAGTCGCCGCGCAGATTTCAGTCACCGAACGTCGTGCCATGAAGGCCGAACGCGAAACTGCAGATCGGCTGATCGCGCATTTTCTGGCCGACCGCATCGGCGCAACCTTCCAGGGCCGCATTTCCGGCGTCACCCGCGCCGGCCTGTTCGTCAAGCTCAGCGATACCGGCGCCGACGGCCTGATCCCGATCCGCACGCTCGGCACCGAATACTTCAACTACGACGAAGCCCGCCACGCGCTGGTCGGCACACGCAGCGGTGCCATGCACAGATTGGGCGACGTGGTTGACGTTCGTCTGGTAGAAGCAGCACCAGTCGCAGGTGCATTGCGATTTGAACTACTCTCCGAAGGCAACGTCGCTCCGAGGGGCCGCCGACGCGAAACCGCCAGCAGCAATGCCGCTGCGAGCCCATCGCGTCATCCGGGTGCCAAGGCGCCCAAGGGACCGAAGAAAGCCCATCCGGGCCGCAACGCCCGACAGAAAGCTAAGGCCGAGAATAAAAGCTCCGGCAAGCCGAAAAGGGGAAAGTCATGATGACGCTGAACACACCGACCAAGGCCTGGACCTCCACGCTCGATCCGGCGGCGAAGCGTAACGTCTGGACCGCGATGAAGCGCGGCTTTGTGGGTCGTTGCCCGAACTGCGGCGAAGGCAAGCTGTTCCGCGCCTTCCTCAAGGTCGATGATCACTGCTCGGCCTGCGGCCAGGATTTTACGGCGCATCGCGCCGACGATCTCCCGGCCTACCTCGTGATCGTCATCGTCGGCCACCTTCTGGTGCCGATCATTTTGTGGATCGAGACGGACTATTCACCGGCGGTGTGGTTGCAACTGGCAGTGTATCTGCCGTTCACGCTATTCGCCTCGCTTGCTTTGCTGCAGCCGGTGAAGGGCGCGGTGGTCGGCCTGCAATGGGCGTTTCGCATGCACGGATTTGGCGACGGCAATCCCGACTGATACGCTGACCGTCCACACAACAAGACCAAGAAAATCTCGAGGACGGAATGAGCGAAGTACAAGTCGGCAAGGAAGCGGACCATCATCCCTATCGGCGTCCGAAGGACGCCGCGACCTTGATGCTGGTCGATCGCTCCGGGCCAATCCCGAAGGTGCTTGTCGGCAAGCGCCACGCCAATGTGGTGTTCATGCCCGGCAAGTTCGTCTTCCCCGGCGGCAGCGTCGACAAGACCGACAACAAGATTCCGATCGCCGCACCATTGCCGCCCGAACTCGAAGCCAATCTGGCAAAGGGCAGCCCGAAGACGCCGCCGTCGCGGGCGCGCTCTCTGGCCATCGCCGCGATCCGCGAGGCCTGCGAGGAAACCGGACTCTGCCTCGGCCGCAAGACCGATGGCGGCAGCAAAAAACTCCCCGGCCCGTGGGAGGCTTTCAGCGATGCCGGCCTGCTGCCCGATCCCTCCGGCCTGTTCCTGATCGCCCGCGCCATCACCCCGCCCGGTCGCATCAAGCGTTTCGACACCCGCTTTTTCACCGCGGATGCTTCAGCGATCGCGCATCGCATCGAAGGCGTGATCCATGCCGACGCCGAACTGGTCGAACTGGTCTGGGTCGAGCTTGGCTCGACGCATCTCGCCGATGCCCATGCCATGACCAAGAACGTGCTCAACCAGCTGCAAAAGCGGCTCGCTACGGGTCCCTTGCGCCATGACGCGCCGCTGCCGTTCTTTCACTGGTACAGCGGCAAGATGCAGCTCGACATGCTGCCCGGCGAAGCCTGAGTGCAAACAAAATGGAGGCGCCGCACCGCGACGCCTCCAAACTCAACAAAGCGGTCCATCAGATCTGCGCCAAGCCACCATCGACGAACAGTTCGGCGCCGGCGACGAAGCTTGAATCGTCCGAAGCAAGAAACAGCACCGCCTTGGCGACTTCGTCCGCGGTACCGAGACGGCCGAGCGGCACGATGGTCTTGAGGTAGCCCTTCACATCGTCATTGGCGAAGACGTCGAAGCCGGGGGTCTGGATCGGTCCGGGGCTGACCACATTGACGCGGATTTGGCGCGCCTTCAGGTCCGAGGTCCAGCTGCGCGCGAAGGAGCGGATCGCCGCCTTGGTGGCGTTGTAGACGCTGAAGGATTCCATGCCCTTCGATCCCGACACCGAGCCGGTGAGAATGATCGAGCCGCCATCGGAGATCAGCGGCAGCGCCTGCTGCACCGTGAACAGCACGCCCTTGACGTTGATGTCGAAGATCTTGTCGTAGCCGTCCTCGGTGATCGCGCCGAACGGGCTAAACTCATAAATGCCGGCATTGGCGAACAGCACGTCGATGCGGCCCTTGGCAGCCTTCACGGTGTCGAACAGATGCGCGAGGTCGGCGATATCGGCGGCGTCGGCCTTGACGCCGACGGCCTTGGGGCCGAGCAGCTTTACCGCGGCGTCGAGTTCGGCCTGGCGGCGGCCGGTGATGAACACATAGGCGCCCTCCTCCACAAAGCGCTGGGCGGCGGCGAGGCCGATGCCGGCGCTGCCACCGGTGACGACGGCGACTTTTCCTTCGAGTTTCCTGGTCATGACGTTCTCCGTTCGGTTGAGGCGGCGACATCGCCGTCTGACCCGCAGAACATCGTCCATTCCGATAATGTTGGTAAGAGGCTTGATTGGATATGATTTATCCGTATTTTGGATGAATGATCGATACCATCGCGCTCTTCCATGCCTTTGTCCGCGTCGTCGAGGCCGGCTCGTTTACGCGTGTGGCGGAAGAGCAGAATTCCAGCCAGCCCACTGTCAGCCGGCAGGTCGCCGCGCTGGAGGAGCATCTCGGCACCCGCCTGTTCACCCGCACCACGCGAAAACTGACGCTGACCGACGACGGCCGCGGCTTCTACGAGCGTGCCAAGCTGGCGCTCGAGGCGGTCAGCGAAGCCGAGGATGCGGTGGGCCGGCGCCGCGCGCGCCCGTCCGGCGCGTTGCGGCTGGCGGTCCCCGTGGTGTTCGGGCGCTTGCGCGTGATGCCGCATCTGAATGGATTTCTGGCGCGCTATCCCGAGGTCAGCATCGACCTCGTCATGAACGACGGTTACAGCGATCTGGTCGAGGAAGGCATCGATCTGGCGATCCGCAGCGGCGATATCACCGACACTCTGCTGATCGCCAAGAAGATCGGCGTGACCCGCCGCGTGCTGGTGGCAGCGCCTTCCTATCTGCGCGGCAAGGCGATCCCTACACACCCCGGCGATCTCGCAGGGCATGATTGCATTCCCTATACGCGCGTCGCGGCCGGCGTCACCTGGCGCTTCGAGGGTCCTGACGGGCCGGTCAGCGTCGAAGCCAAAGGCCCGGTGCGCACGCAAAACTCGGAAGGCATTCGCGAGGCCGTCATGTCCGGTCTCGGCATCGGCTTTGTGCCGGTCTGGCATTTCACCAACGAGATCGAGACCGGCCGCGTCGTCGTGCTGCTGGAAAGCTTCGAGCCGAAACCGGTGCCGATCCACGCGGTGTATCCGTCGCGGCGCTTCGTGCCGCAGAAGACCCGCGCCATGATCGACTATCTCGAACAGCAATTCGCGATGGATCCCAAACTCAATCCGCGCCGGGATTGAGCAGCCGATTCCTGCCTCCCCGTGCTGCCATATCGCAATAATCTTCTCGTGAGCGCGTGATGCCTTTGCGCCACCTCGTTCCTATCTGATGCGGGCAATCACAATGGGGATATCGAATGGCGAAGCGTCAGTTGCGGCTTGGGGCGTTCATGCGGCCGGTCAGCATCCACACCGGCGCGTGGCGCTACCCCGGCGCGATCCCGGATGCCAACTTCAATTTCCCAGTGCTGAAGCAACTGATCCAGAAACTGCAAGCCGGCAAATTCGACGCCTTCTTCATGGCCGATCATCTCGCCGTGCTCAACATGCCGATCGAGGCGCTGAAGCGCAGCCACACCGTGACCTCGTTCGAGCCGTTCACGCTGCTCTCCGCGCTGGCCGCCGTCACCGAAAACATCGGCCTGGTCGCCACCGGCTCCACCACCTTCGACGAGCCCTATCACGTCGCCCGCCGCTTCGCCTCGCTCGACCACATCAGCGGCGGCCGCGCCGGCTGGAATATCGTCACCACCTC
>JAQGKA010000550.1 GCA_028290355.1 Tardiphaga sp.
CCATCGCATACAGATACGAGCGATGCGGCGCCCGGTCCGGCCCTTCCGTCACATGGCGGCTGGGCAGATGCGACTTGAGGTTGGTCTTGGCGTCCATTCCGAACCTTGTTTCCCCGGCCGTCGCTTGCCCCGGAAAATCCCGTGATTTCCCATCATCTTCGCGAGCGCCGCGGTCGTTAGCTGACGAAGAATGATTTCATGGAGCCGTGTGGCTAAATAGCGGCGCGCGCAAGGGCTGGCTGGTCAGACGGTTAAATGTTGGAGAACTGTTGCCCGCCCGCAACATTCGTTGCCCCCAAGCAACCCTTTAGACTGCAACTAAAGTAGAAAGCTAAAGAAAAAGCCGGCCACGGAGGCCGGCCTGTTCTTCAGCTGCGGGCCGGTCAGCGTCCGGCAGGGGCCGAAGTCGCGCCGCCATAGATCAGCCCGGGATACACGCCGTAGGTCGGCACCGGGTCTCGCCCCCAACCGGGATAGTAGGAATCAAAGGCATTGCGCGGATCGGCGCTGGTGCTGACGCTCTGCTGCTGGACATGCCGGCGCGCATGATAACGCTCGGATGCGCTGGCGGCGTTCGCCACCGACAACGCGACCAGCGCTGCACCAACCGCGGCGTAAGTGATTTTCTTCATAACAATCTCCCATGGCTTCGTCGGCATGACGCCGGCATTCTGTTGAGCCGACGGCACACGACGCGCCTGGCCAGACGAGAAGATAACGCTGGGAAACAGGAGTTTTAGCCCGCATGCCATCACGAAGCGGCGAGCATTTTATTTAGCCAGAAATTTTCGCGACTACATATTCAGCACGCGCCCATAGGCGTCGAGCACGGCTTCCTTCATCGTCTCCGAAATCGTCGGATGCGGGAAGATGGTGTGGAAGAGCTCCTCTTCCGTGGTCTCCAGGTTCATCGCGACAACAAAACCCTGGATCAGTTCGGTGACTTCGGCGCCCACCAGATGGGCGCCGAGCAACTGCCCGGTCTTCTTGTCGAAGATCACCTTCGCCATGCCCTGATCTTCCCCCATGGCAATGGCCTTGCCGTTGCCGACGAAGGGGAAGCGGCCGACCCGGATTTCGCGGCCGCTCTCCTTGGCCTTCGCTTCCGTAAGACCGACCGACGCCACCTGCGGGTGGCAATAGGTGCAGCCGGGGATCAGCAACTTGTCCATCGGATGCGGGCTCATGCCCTTGATCTTCTCGACGCAGATCACGCCCTCATGCTCGGCCTTGTGCGCGAGCATCGGCGGACCGGCGACGTCACCGATGGCGTAGATGCCGGCGACGTTGGTCCTGCCGTAGCCATCGATGACGATGCAGCCGCGCTCGGTCTTGACGCCGAGCTTTTCCAGTCCAAAGCCCTCAATATTGCCGACTACGCCGACCGCGGAGATGACACGGTCGAATTCCACCGTCACCGGCTTCTTGCCGTCGTCGATGGTGGCAACGACTCTGTCGGCCTTCTTGTCGAGTTTGGTGACCTTGGTGTTGGTGAGGAGTTTGATGCCCTGCTTCTCGAACGATTTCCGTGCGAAGGCGGCAATCTCGGCGTCTTCGACCGGCAGGATCTGCGGCAGCACCTCGACCACGGTGACGTCGGCGCCCATGGTCTTGTAGAACGACGCGAATTCGATGCCGATGGCGCCGGAGCCGACCACCAGCAGCGACTTCGGCATCTTGTCGGGGTTCATCGCCTCGAAATAGGTCCAGACCAGCTTCTTGTCGGCCTCGAGCCCCGGCAGTGCACGCGGCCGCGCGCCGGTAGCGACGATGATGTGCTTGGCGGTGTAGGCGCCCTCGCCCAGCGCGCCCTTCGGCGCTTCGGCCGCGGATTTCTTCACGGTGAACTTGCCGGCGCCGTCCAGCGTCGCCTCGCCCCAGATGATGCTGATCTTGTTCTTCTTCATCAGGTATTCGACGCCGCCATTGAGGCGCTTCACGACGCCGCGCGACCGCGCGATCACCACCTTGATGTCGAACGACACGTTGTCCGCAGAGAGGCCGTAGTCCTTGGCGTGCTGCATGTAGTGATAGATCTCGGCCGAGCGCAGCAGCGCCTTGGTCGGGATGCAGCCCCAGTTGTTGCAGATGCCGCCGAGATAGGCCTTCTCGACGATGGCAGTCTTGAAGCCGAGCTGCGCGGCGCGGATCGCCGTCACATATCCGCCGGGGCCGGAGCCGATTACGACGACGTCGAAGGATGTATCAGCCATGGTCCACTCCGCTCGCCGATCGGCGCTGTCTCAAGATCAAAACTTTACGGATTCCGAATTCGATCAACCCCAACGCCACCAGGATTCCCAGCGCGCAATAGATCAGAAACTGCCCGAGGCTGCGCGCCAGTTGTTCACCGGAATGATAGGCATTGTAGATGATGTCGTATCCGACCGGATTCAGCGCTGCCGCGGCAGCGATGAGCAACGTGATCCAGGGCCACGATGTTGCTACTTTCATGGGCCATCGGAACTGAACCTTACACCACCATCATCACCGGATTTTCAATCAGCAGCTTGAACGCGCCGAGCAGCTGTGCGCCGAGCGCGCCGTCCATGGCGCGGTGGTCGCAGGTCAGCGTCACCGTCATGATGGTCGCGATGTCGAGCTTGCCGTTGCGCACCACCGCGCGCTCCTCGCTGACGCCGACCGCCAGGATCGAGGTCTGCGGCGGATTGATCACGGCGGTGAACTGCTTCATCCCGAACATGCCGAGGTTGGACACCGCGGTGGAGCCGCCCTGGTATTCTTCCGGCTTCAACTTGCGTGCCTTGGCGCGCGCCGCGAGGTCCTTCATGTCGGCGGAAATCTGCGCCACCGACTTGATGTGGGCGTTGCGGATGATCGGCGTGATCAGGCCGCTCGGCACCGAGACCGCCACGGAG
>JAQGKA010000569.1 GCA_028290355.1 Tardiphaga sp.
ACCTTCGTGCCGCTGGTCGCGGCATGCCCCGGCTGCGGCCGCACCACCTCGACCACGTTCCAGGAACTGGCGCGCAGCATCCAGGATTTCATCCGCGTCGAAATGCCGGCGTGGAAGACCCAGTATCCCGGCGTCGAATCGCTGAACGTCGCCATCATGGGCTGCATCGTCAACGGCCCCGGCGAATCCAAGCATGCCGACATCGGCATCTCCCTGCCGGGCACCGGCGAAACCCCGGCGGCTCCGGTGTTCGTCGACGGCAAGAAATTCCGCACCCTGCGCGGCCCCAACATCGCCGGCGATTTCATGGCGATGGTGATCGACTATATCGATCACCGCTACGGATCAGGCGCTGCATTGCCGGCGCCGGCAGTGAGAGCGGCGGAATAACAGCATTCGCCACGGGTCGTCCCGGCGAATGCCGGGACCCGCCCTCACAATGGGATCCTGCGATATTCGCGGTTGGCGATGCTGGCCTCTTCGAGGTCGAGGTCGCGCTCGATGCGGCGGCGGCTTTCGTCGGTGATCTTGCCGTCGCGCAATTGCGCGTGGATGAATTTACGCTCGGCTGCAATCAGCTCGCGCACCAGGTCGGTGCCCATCGCCGAGACGTCGTTGTCCGGATCGAGGGATTCCGGCAACTGGTTGGAGCGGGTCTCGTGCCGCGCCCGCAGCAACTTCACCACTTCGTCGGACAGTTCGCGGTCGTCGGTCATGGCGTCCAGCGAGGCCAATGCCGCTGCCAGTGCCTCCCTGCGCGCATCAAGTTCGGCCTCGTGTTCGGCGACATGCTCATCGCGGCCGGCCTGGCCCATGCCGAGCAGTTTCACCACGATGGGCAGTCCGAGGCCGAAGCCGACCAGCGTGATCAGGATCACGTTGAAGGAGACGAACAGGATCAGGTCGCGCGACGGAAAGCCTTCGCCGGATGGCAGCGCGAACGGCAGCGCCAGCGCCGCCGCCAGCGACACCGCGCCGCGCACCCCGGTGAAGGCGACCACGAACGTCCAGCGCCAGGTCGGCGCCGGATCGCGCTCGCGCAAGTTCTTGCTGAACACCCGCGGCAGGTAGATCGCCGGATAGACCCAGGCGAAGCGGGCGACGACGATCACCACGGCGACCAGCGCGCTCGCCAGCATGATGTCTTCGAACGGAAATGCCTTGGATTTCTCGAACAATAGCCGCATCTGGAATCCGGTCAGCAGGAACAGCAGTCCCTCGATCAGATAGATCATCAAGTCCCAGAAGAAGATGCCCTGCAGACGCGTCGCCGCCGAGATCAGCAGCGGACCGTTCCAGCTGATGTAGAGCCCGCAGGCCACGGTGGCGATCACGCCGGAGCCGCCGAAATGTTCGGGGATCAGATAGGCGATGTAGGGCGTCAGCAGCGACAGCGTGATCTCGACCTGGGGATCCCGTGCGCGATGGCGCAGCCGCAAGCTGAGCCAGCCAATGGCAATGCCGAACGCCAGCTCGGCCGCGAGAATTGCGGCGAAGGTGCCGGCGGCCTTCGGCAGCGAGAACGCGCCGGTGCTGATCGCCACCACCGCGAAGCGATACAGGATCAGCGTGGTGGCGTCGTTGGCGAGGCCTTCGCCTTCCAGCACCACCAGCATGCGGCGCGGCAGCCCGAGCCGCCGGGCGATCGCCAGCGGCGCCACCACGTCCGGCGGCGCGACGATGGCGCCGAGCAGGAAGCCGACGCCCCATGGCAGCCCAATCAGGAAATGCGTGGCGGTGGCGACGGCACAGGCGGTGAAGATCACGCAGCCGATCGCCAGCAACGTGATCAGCCGCAGGCTGGCGCGAAACTCGCGCCAGCTCATGGCGACGCTGGCCGAATAGATCAGCGGTGGCAGCACGCCGAGCAGCACCACGTCCGGCGGCAGTTGCAGCTGCGGCATCCCCGGCACGAAGGCCAGTGCGATGCCGGCCAGCAGCGATAGGATCGCCGGCGCGACATTGATCCGCCGCGCCACGAAGACGGTGCCCGCAAGCACTGCGAGCAGGATCAGGAAAATCTGGAACTTGGTTTCCACCGCGGCGCTATCCTGTGAGCGTCCAATTTGCCTGTCAGGACAGCGAGGTCAATGCGCAGGGTGCCCTCCTTCCCTCTCCCCTTGTGGGAGAGGGTGGATCGAACCGCGAAGCGGTTCGAGACGGGTGAGGGGTGTCGCGCGCTTGGCGTCCCCATCCGACGCGGACGGAGCCTGTCATCGGGCGGCGCCTTGCGCCGACCCGTTGGTCCGCGCCACCTTCTCCCACAAGGGGAGAAGGAAGAAAGAAAGAAAAAAAAGCTCAGATCGCGCTCGCCACGGTGTCGACCGTCACCACCATCCAAGGTCGCCCGTGATGCGCGTCGTCAGGCGAGAAGCTGGCCGAAAATGACCTTTCTGAACTCGATGAGCGGAGCAGCATTCTTTTCGGCACGCATACGCAACAATGCGCCCTCCCAGCTATTCAGGACGAAGCGGCCTAGCAACGCTGCGGGGAATCGGTCGCTGATCGCGCCCTGTTGCTGCGCTTCGGAAATGCAGTTCTCGAAGAAGCTGCTCCACGTTCCGAAATGTCTGGCGAGACGCTCGCGCATGAGCGCGCTGTGATCCGCCGCCTCTGCGCTGAAATTTCCCAGCAAGCATCCCTTGATGAATCCAGCCGCCTTCACCGCCTTGATCCGGTCGTCGAAGTACGCCTCCAACCGGGCCAGCGGGGCGACACCCGGGTTGCAGAGAAAGGCGCGCAGCCGCTCCTCGCTCCGGTCGAAATAGGCGTCAATCACCTCAGCTGCGAACGCCTCCTTGCTGGCGAAGTGATTGTAGAACGAGCCCTTGGGCACATCGACACTCTCTACGATGTGCTGAATGCCGGTCGCCGCATAACCCTCGGCGTGAAATATGCGCAAGCCGGCCTGGACAAGATTGTTGCGGGTGTTTGGCTTCGGCTTCGGACCCCGCTTGGCACCTCGATGTGATTCCACTTCAACAATCCTTGATCAATATGATGCCGCCGGTGGATTGACTAATTCAAGACGACCGGTCATACGGAATATATCGCCGTCGGTGGACAGCGTCAAGGAAACGTCCGCGCAGGGTAGATCGGCGGGAATGGTCGGGCAGCGGCGGCATCGATGGCCCGCCCGGACGAGGATGCAGTTGCGGGCATCGTTCACAAACCAACGGAGACGACGATGAGTTCAATCGGGGCTGCCTTGAATCGCCGCGACATCATGAAACTGGTGTCGGCGGCAATGCTTCCCGTGATGCCGGGAGCAGCCAAGGGCGGTTCGGAGCACGAAGCGCCCCGGCTGGGATACAGGGTGTTTACGGTTGCGCGTCCCGGCCTGAACCGGGACGTTCCGCCCGGCAAGGAATCCCTCCAGTGGGTCGCCAATTCGTCGACGCTGATCTACGGCGAGCGTGAGGCGGTGCTGGTCGATACATTCCTTACGGTGGAGCAGTCTAACGGTTTGGCGGACGCCATTGCCGCGAGTGGCAAAACGCTGAAGGCCATTTACGTCACGCACGCCCATGGCGATCACTTCTTTGGACTGGCGATTTTACAGCGACGATTCCCGGGCGCCAGGGCACTGGCCACCCCCGCGGTGGTCGAACGAATGAAGCTTCAGGTCACACCGGAAAAATTGAACGATCGATGGCGAAAACTGTTTCCCAATCAAATTTCGGACGTCATTTCCGTCGCGGATCCGCTGGAAGGCAATGAAATCGATCTGGAAGGAAACAAACTGGTCGTCGTGAAAATCGGTCATACCGATACCGACGATTCGACGTGTCTTCATGTCCCGTCCATCGGATTGGTCGCTGCGGGTGACGCCGTCTACAATGGCATCCATCCATTTCTCAACGAATCGAACAGGAAAAATCGGCTGGAGTGGATAGCCGCGCTCGACAAGATCGACGCCCTGAAACCGTCGGCGGTCGTCGCGGGACACAAGATTCCCGGCAATGATGACAGCCCGCGCAATGTGGAAGAAACGCGCCAGTATCTGCGCGACTTCATTCGGCTGAACGACACAACGAAAACCGCCCGCGAGCTCTATGACGGGATGCTGGAGCTTTATCCCGCTCGTGCCAATCCTGGCTCGCTGTGGAGTGCGGCCGCTGCCGCCAAGGCTGAGACATAGCGCAGCGAGAGGAGAGGCTCATGTGCCGTTTCTGGCCCATTTCTGTCGGTCGTGAACTGGAAAAATCCCGAAGGACCGCATGCTGAAAGTGCACGCCGCCAATTATACCCGGATGCTCCTTGCAACTTTGCTGCTCCTGGCATCGCCGTCACATGCAGAAAGCAGTCTCCAGGCCCCAGAGGTTGTCGCGACGGGGCTTCACTTCCCCGAAGGTACGATCTTTGTCGGGGAAACTCTCTATTTTGTGGACTACGCGACGTCGGATGTGCTGCGGATCGCTTTTGCAAAGGTCGAGAGGGTCTGGCATCAGGACGGCTGCGGCGCGAACGGTCTCGTTGAGCTGCGCGGCGAACTTCTGGTCGCCTGCTACGACAATGGGACGATCGTTAGAATCACGACAGATGGAGACATTCGGGAAACGATCCGCCACGATGAAGCTAGTGGCGGCTTTGTCGCTCCAAACGATCTTGCCGCCGACTCTGCCGGAGGCGTGTACTTTACAGCCTCGGGCAACGACGCCGTACCCGGTAAGATCTACTATCGCGATACTTCCGGCCGCGTGAGAATGGTGGCCAGCGGTATCAGCTACGCAAACGGCCTCGCAGTATCGAGCGACCGGAAGCTGCTGTATGTCGCAGAAAGCCGCAGGCATCGCGTGGTTACATTCGAGATCGGCGCGGCTGGCGAACTGTCAGGCGAAGCCGAATTGGTGGATTTGGCCGCGGTCCTGGGCGACGGCCCGCACAGTGTAGTTAAGCCCGATGGCCTGCGCCTCGACAAATCCGGCAGATTGTTCGTCGGACTCTATGAAGGCGGCGGCTTTACGGTACTCACGCCTGACGGCAAGCTCATCAAAAAGGTCGAGCTGCGAGGTCATCACGCCAATCTGGCTTGCACCGGATGGAAAATTCATCTTCGTGACGTCCGCCGACGACATGGCGGATGGTTCCTATCGCGGTGAGCTGCTCAAGCTCGCTAACCCGTTGGCCCGGATGTAGGCCCCGCGACGCTCCTTGCTCCCGCCTTCGCTTCGCGAAGGCACCCTCTCCCGCCAGGGGAGAGCGGAAAAAGGATCAGATCGCGCTCGCCGCGATGTTGACCATCAGCGCCACCAATGCGGTGTTGAAGATGAAGGAGACGATGCCGTGCGCGGTGGCGATGCGGCGGATCGTCTTGGTGGTGATGCCGACATCGGAGACCTGCGCGGTCATGCCGATCACAAAGGAGAAATACACGAAGTCCCAGTAGTCCGGCTCTTCGGGCTTGTCGCCGGCGGGAAAGGCGAGGCCGCCCGCCTTGGCACCGCGATAGAATTCATGGGCGTAATGCAGCGCGAAGATGGTGTGCACGGCGGCCCAGGACAGCGCGATGGTGGCCGTGGCCAGTGCCAGTTCCGGCGGCGTGCGACGGCCGGCGCCGAGTTCGAACACGATCGCGGCGATACTGGCAAAGGCGCCGAGGGCGGCTACCAGCAGGATGATGATGCTGCCGTCGTCTTGCAGGATCGCGCTGCGGCGGATATGCGCCAGCCCGCTGCGCATCATCATCACATAGACCAGCAGCAGATAGGATGCGGTGAAGACATCCCAGCCGATCAGTAGCCGCGTCACCAGCCGCAGCGACTGCGGGGCTACGAAAAACGCCACGATGCCGATGACGATCGCGAGAAAAGTGCGCGGCCGCGCATAGACGATGCGGACCGGTGCCGGCATTTTCCGGAAGCGAACGAGAAGCGATTCCAGGTCCTTGCCGGCGGTAGGCACTGTCAGCTCTTGCGTTCGGCGACGAAGCGCGCAGCGGCGCGCAGCACGTCGCCCTTGGCGCCGAAGATCGCGAGTGCGGAGTCGGCGCTCGCCAGCAGGTCGCTGACGCGCTGCTTGGCGCCGTTGAGCCCGAGCTGGGTGACGAAGGTGGTCTTGCCCATGGCGGCATCCTGGCCGGCCGGCTTGCCGAGTGCTGCGGCGTCGCCCTCGACGTCGAGCAGATCGTCGGCGATCTGGAACGCTTCGCCGAGCGCACGGCCGTAATCGTCGAGCGCCTTGTACTGCTGCGGCGTGGCCTGGCCGAGAAGGGCGCCGGCGATGCAGCCATAGCGCAACAGCGCGCCGGTCTTCATCTGCTGCAAACGCGCGACATCGACCGGCTCGCGGTCGCCGAAGCGGCCTTCGCCGGCGAGGTCGAGCATCTGGCCGCCGGCCATGCCGCCGATGCCCGACGCCCGCGCCAGGGCGCGGGTCAGCAGCAGGCGTACGGTGGCGTCTTTGTGGATCTCGTCCCGCGTGATGATGTCGAAGGCCAGCGTCAGCAGCGCGTCGCCGGCGAGGATTGCGGTGGCGTCGTCATAGGCCTTGTGCAGGGTGGGGCGGCCGCGGCGCAGGTCGCTGTTGTCCATCGACGGCAGATCGTCGTGGATCAGCGAATAGCAGTGGATGCATTCCAGGGCCGCGCCGGCCAGCAGGGCGGCGTCGCGCGGCACGCCGAACACCGCGGCACTCTCGACCACCAGGAATGGCCGCAGCCGCTTGCCGCCGCCGAGCGTGGAGTAGCGCATCGCGTCCATCAGCCGCTTCGGCCGCGCGATCTCGTCCGGCAGGATGCCGTCGGCGAGCAGCCGGCCTAGCACGGCCTCGGTGTCATCAGCGGTCTTGTCGAGGCGGGTGGCAAAGTCGGTGGAAGCGCCGGTCGTCATTAAGAATAGCTCCAGATCAATTTGGCCGGACAATCGTTCATGGCACCGGCTTCGTCAATTCCGCGCCGTGTTCTTGCTACAGATCCGTCCGGCAACCTTAACCGCCTTGAAAAGCCCGTGGAATCCCCGCTCTATCGGTGCGACAGACCTGATCGGAAGTCCCCGCCGTTGCGTATCGTCCGCCGCCTGATCCTGATCGTGCTGCTGCTTCTGCTCGTGCCCT
>JAQGKA010000597.1 GCA_028290355.1 Tardiphaga sp.
GTCGCGCTCGACTTTGTGCCGCCCGCGCCCGCGCAGACCTTCGAGGCACTGCTGGCGCGCGCCAGTGGCGACGGCCGCAATCCGCATACCGACCTCTCCTGCCCGCTGCTGATCGTCTACACCTCCGGCACCACAGGCCGCCCCAAAGGCGCGGTGTTGCGCCAGGAAGCGCTGCTGTGGAACGGGGTGATGAGCCAGCACATGCATGGCCTCACCTCCGACGACCACGTGCTCACCGTGCTGCCGTTCTTCCATGTCGGCGGGCTCAACATCCAGACCACGCCGGCGCTGCACCACGGCGCCACGGTGACGATCCACGCCCGCTTCACGCCGGACTCCACGCTGGCCGCGATCGCCAACGACAAGCCGACGCTGACAGTGCTGGTGCCCGCGACCATCCAGGCGGTAAGCGAACATCCGGCCTGGGCCAGCACCGACCTGTCCTCGCTGAAGGCGGTGTCCACCGGCTCGACCATCGTGCCGCCGCACCTGATTGCGCGCTTCACCGCGCGCGATATCCCCGTGCTGCAGGTCTATGGCTCCACCGAGACCTGCCCGATCTCCGTCTATACAAGGCTCGGTGGCGATCTCTCGCGCGCCGGTTCGACCGGATTGCCGGGCCTGTGCTGCGAGGCCGCCATCATCAATGACGCCGGCGCCGAAATGCCCGCACACAGTGCCGGCGAAATCGCGATCCGCGGCCCCAACGTGTTCTTCGAATACTGGGGCAACGAGCAAGCCACGCGCGAGGCGCTGCATGATGGCTGGTACCGCACCGGCGACATCGGCACCCGCGACGCCGACGGCTATTTCTGGGTTCATGACCGCAAGAAGAACATGATCATCTCCGGCGGCGAGAACATCTATCCCGCCGAGGTCGAGCGCGTGCTGCTGGAGCACCCCGATGTCGCCGATGTCGGCGTGGTCGGCTTGCCCGATCCGAAATGGCAGGAAGTGCCGGTGGCCTATGTGATCCTGCGGCCGGAGTGCAGCGTCGGCGCCGACGCGCTGAAGGCCCATGTGCTGACCCAGCTCGCCCGTTACAAGGTGCCGCGCGACATCATCTTCGTCGCCGATCTGCCGCGCACTGCGCTCGGCAAGGTGCAGCATTTCAAGTTGAAGCAAAGTGCGGACATTCCGAAACCATGATGCCAACAACAAACGCCGTCATGGCCGGGCAGGCGGCGCGACCTCGTCGCGCCGTGGTCCCGGCCATCCACGTCTTCACTGTCGAACGACAGAACGTGGATACCCGGGACATCGCGCACGAAGCTTCGCTTCGTGCGCTCGCCCGGGCATGACGGTTGAGAGAGGATAGACTATGAAAATCGCAGTTCTGGGCGGCGGCAACGGTTCGTTTGCAGCGGCAGGTGATTTTGCCCTGCAGGGCCATGATGTCCGCCTGTGGCGGCGCGACGTTGCGGCGGTCGCCGGGCATCGCAAGGCCGGCTCGCGCATCGTGGTCAAGAATGCGCAGGGCACCCACGACACCCAGCTGACGCTGGTGACCACCGACATCGCCGAGGCGATCCGCGATGCCGAACTGATCCTGTGCCCGGCGCCGGCCTTCGCCCAGCACGACATCGCGCGGCAACTGGCGCCGCATCTCACGGACGGCCAGGTGGTCTATCTGCCGCCGGCGACCTTCGGGTCGATGATCTTTGCCAAGGCCGCCCACGAGGCCGGCAACACCGCCAGCGTCGCCTTTGCCGAGACCGGCACGCTGCCCTGGCTGGCGCGCAAGCACGGGCCGTTCGAGGTCTCCATCACCATCCGCGCCAAGCGGCTGCCGACCGGCGTGTTTCCGCTCACGCTGTCCGACCACGCCATCGCCGTGATCGACAAAGCCTTCCCCGGCGTGATCGAGTCCTGCGGCGACGCCCTGTCGGGCGCGCTGATGAATGCCGGGCCGATCATCCATCCGCCGCTGATCGTGATGAACGCCGGCCCGCTCGAACATTTCGATACCTGGGACATCCACAAGGAAGGCACGCAAGCCTCCATCCGGCGCGTCACCGACGCGCTCGACGAAGAGCGCATCAAAGTGCGCGAGGCCTTCGGCTATGGCGGCTCACATTTTCCGCTGGCGCATCACTACGCCAGCGAAGGCGAGGAATGGATGTATGGCCGCGGCTCCCACGACCGCCTCACCGATTCCGGCGACTGGCGCGAACACATCGTGCTCACCGAGCACCGCTACATGCGCGAGGATCTGCGCGTCGGCCTGTCCTTCATCGTCTCCTGCGCAAAACTCGCCGGCGTCGAGACGCCGCTGGCAAAATCCTTCCTCGCCATCGGCGGCGCGATCTGCGGCGAGAACTTCTTGCAGGGCGGCCGCACGCTGCAAAGCCTCGGCTTCGGCGATCTTGATCGCGAGGGACTGCTGACCCTGCTGCACAAGGGTTTCAAGTCATGACCGCGCGCGCCGCGATCGCCTGCCTCGGCGCCGGCCGCATGGGCCGCGGCATCGCGGTGGCCTTTGCCTATGCCGGCCATCACGTCGCCATCGTCGATTTCAAGGCGCGCGACGCCGACAAGTTCAAGGCGCTGGAAGCCGAAGCGCTGGGCGAGATCAGAAAGACGTTTGCGAGCCTGTCGCGCTTCGGCCTGCTCACATCGGCCGATGTCGATACCCTGATGGCTCGCGTCAGCGTGGTGCCGGAAGCCGGTGCCGGCGCGGCATTGCGCAGCGCCGCGATCATCTTCGAGGGCGTGCCGGAAGTTCTCGATCTCAAGCGCGACGCTTTGGCAAAAGCCTCGCAGTTGGCAGGTCCGGCGCCGATCATCGCCTCGACGACATCCACCATCCTTGTCGATGACATCTCCAGCGCCGTCGAATATCCCGAACGTTTCCTCAACGCGCACTGGCTCAACCCGGCCTATCTGGTGCCGCTGGTTGAACTGTCGCCGGGTGCAGCGACCGATCCGGCCATCACCGCGCGCGTGATCGAGCTGCTGGAAGGCATCGGCAAGAAGCCGGTGGTCTGCGCCGCGACGCCCGGCTACATCGTGCCGCGCATCCAGGCGCTGGCGATGAACGAAGCCGCGCGCATGGTCGAGGAAGGCGTCGCCAGCGCTGCCGACATAGACAAGGCGATCAAATACGGCTTCGGTTTCCGCTTCGCCGTGCTCGGCCTCCTGGAATTCATCGACTGGGGCGGCGGCGATATCCTGCATTACGCCAGTCAGTATCTGACCGGCGCGCTGAACAGCGAACGCTACGCAGCACCCGAGATCATCGGCCGCAACATGGCCGAAGGCAAAGTCGGCCTGCGATCCGGCGAAGGCTTTCTCGATTACGCCGGCCTCGACGTCGATGCCTATCGCGAACAGCGGCTGGCAGCATTCGTCGATCTGCTGCGGCATTTTGATTTGGCAAAACCGCCGGTGCTGGACAGCAACTAAGACACCGCCGTCATCCTGAGGTGCTCGCCAGCTTCGGCGAGCCTCGAAGGATGCGGAGACGAGTGCATGTAGCGATCCTTCGAGACGCCGCGCAAGAGCGCGGCTCCTCAGGATGACGGCGGTATGTGTCGCGCAGTCCGACCGAACTACCCAAACACATCCTGCAACACGCCGGCCTTCACCACCGCAACGCCATCCAGCTCGATCGTCGTGTTCATCACCGGCAGGTCGAAATGCCCGGCGGTGTAGCGCCCGGCGAATTCGTTAGCGCCGGTGGAGAACAGAAAATTGCCCGCCACCGCGCGGATTTCAGTGCCGTTGGTGTCGCGCTGGTCGTACATCGCCAGCGACTCGTAGCGCGCGGCGGGGTTCATGCCCCAGCCGACATGGGACACCGCATAGGCCTCGCGGTCGCCCCAGGCGGCAAGATAGCGCTTCATCATCTCGGCGTCGGCACCCTCGCCTTGCAGATCGACCACATAGTCGTCCTTCAGCGTCATCCGCACCGGCGAGGTCAGATAGCGCTTGAAGGTCAGGTTGATATCGCCGGCGTCCATCACCAGCGTGCCGTTGATGGTGCTGCTCTTCGGGAAACTCACCACGATGCCGCCGGGCCAATGCGCCAGCGTGCCCGGCTTGTCGGTCCAGCCCCAGACGCCGACCGTAGCAGCGCCGACCATGTCGACGTCGAGATCGGTGCCCGCCGCGGAGGTCACCTTCATGCGCTTGGTCCCGCGCAGCATCTTTGCCGCCGCGCGGACGCTTTTTTCCAGGCCGCTGTCCGGCACCATGCGCTCGAGCGCTTCGGGATGTTCGTTGGAGATCACCAGGATGCGCGCGCCGGCCTTCAGAATTTCCGGCGTTTCCTTGGCATGCATCAGGCCTTCGATTGTGCAGTCGACCACGAAGCCGGCCTGCTGCAGCGCCGATACCACCGGCCCGAGCTGCTGGATCGCTTCCGATGCGCCGGTCGAGCGCACCGGCACGATCTGCTTGTTGCGCGGGGTCGGCACGATGACGTGGAACGGCCGTGCCCCCATCCGCAGCAGCGCCAGCTCGGCGATATGAACGTTGAGCGCGCGCGATTGCGTCTCCGACAAAATCGCCGCGGTATCGCCCGGCTTCACCGCGCAGCGCTCGAAGATCTCGCAGAACGCGTCGATCCATTTCGCCTCGATGCGATCTGCCAGCATGCCGTTTCTCCAGTGTTTCCAGCGATTATCGTTGGATGATAGGGGCGCGCGTGTTACATGAAAAGGCATATTTTTAATGTTAAAGGACAGCGCGGGATCGCGCGCGTCCCGGCACAGCAGGCGCAGTTCGATGGCGGATGACAGCAACGTAAAACCGCAGCAGGCGGTGAGCCCGGTGCCGTTCCGCCAGGCGCTCGGCCAGTTCCCGACCGGCGTCACGGTGGTCACCGCGATGAACGGCACGCATCCC
>JAQGKA010000599.1 GCA_028290355.1 Tardiphaga sp.
CACTGGACGGCTGGTGGCACGCGGTGTCGACATTGCGCGCGGCGGAAATCGCTTAGCGAAGCCTCTCTGCTGTCGCTCCGTCTCTGCGTTCGCAGGGCGCTCACTGGGCCCGGACGACACGAAGAAAGCAGCCCTTAGTCTTCGACGTCCAGAAAGCACGCGCGACTTTAGTCTGGCGAAGGTTGCATCGACACCGCTTGCCCGTCCCGCGACCCAATGCTAGATGTCCGGTCATCGTACAACTTCGTGGCCTCGTTCGTTGCCGAGGTGCCGATGGACGACATCGTCGAGCGCTCCTACACTATTGCTGCCAGACTACACTGATCGACCCCGAACGGGGCGACGTTATCACCGGCCAACGCGCCGGAATCGGGAAATTCACAGGGAGGATTTCGTCCATGAAGAGAAGAGATGTCGTCAAAGGCGGCCTCGCCGCGCTGGCTATCGGCGCCACGGGTCTCGGGCGCGTCGCGCCGGCGCTGGCCCAGAGCAAGATGGTGCTGAAGGCCTCCGACGTCCACCCGCTGGGCTATCCCACGGTCGAGTCCGTCATGGCGATGGGCAAGAAGCTGGAAGCCGCGACCAACGGCCGGCTCTCGATCCAGATGTTTCCGTCGATGCAGCTCGGCGGCGAGAAGGAAGCCATCGAGCAGGCGCAGGTCGGCGCGCTGCAGATCGCGCGCATCTCGGTCGGCGCGGTCGGTCCGGTCGTCGACGACGTCAACGTCTTCAACATGCCGTTCGTGTTTCGCGATGCCAAGCACATGGAAGCCGTGCTGGACGGCGATATCGGCACCGAATTGCTGAACAAGATTACCGCCAACGAGAAGACCGGGCTGGTGGCGCTGGGCTGGATGAATGCCGGCTCGCGCAACATCTACAACAGCAAGCGCCCGATCAAGGCGATCGGCGATCTCAAGGGCCTCAAGATCCGGATGATCGGCAATCCGCTGTTCATCGACACCATGAATGCGCTCGGCGGCAACGGCATCGCCATGGGCTTCGACCAGGTCTACAGCGCGATGCAGACCGGCGTGGTTGATGGCGCCGAGAACAATCTGCCGTCCTTCGTGGCGCAGAACCATTATCAGGTCGCGAAATACTTCTCGATGACCGAGCACCTGATCATCCCGGAGCTGCTGGTGTTCTCAAAAGTGTCCTGGGACAAGCTGTCGAAGGATGACCAGGCGCTGGTCAAGAAGTTTGGCCGCGAGGCGCAGGCCGAGCAGCGCGTGCTCTGGTACGAGGCGGAGAAGACCGCCCTCGACAAGATGAAGGAAGTCGGCACCGAGATCGTCACCAGCATCGACAAGCAGCCGTTCCGCGATGCGGTGAAGCCGGTGTGGGATAAATACGGCGCGAAGTATGCCGACATGACCAAGCGCATCGCGGCGGTGAGCTAGCAGTTTTTGCAACGGCGACGGGCGGCGCATTGCTGTCCCGTCGCCCGTTGCACGCGTGAGCTATTCCCGTTGCGTTGCTTGAGGTCACATGTCGGAAGCCGTTACTAAAATGACGATCACGTCCGGAAATCCCGCGGCTGCTGCGTTCCGCCGCGCGATGGATGCGCTGTACTGGACCGGGGCCGCCGCGTCCTGCGTGGCGCTGGTGCTGATCTCTGCGATTATCCCGTGGGCGGTCTACACCCGCTACATCCTCAACAGCGCGGCGTCATGGCCGGAGCCGCTGGCGGTGCTGCTGACCGTGGCGGTGACCTTCATCGGTGCGGCGAACTGTTATCGCCAGCGCATCCATATGAACATGACGGTCGGTACCAACCTGCTGTCGCCGCGGTTTCGCGTTGCGGCTGCCTTCATCAGCGAGCTGCTGATGGCGGTCATGGCGCTGTTCATGATGATCTGGGGCATGAAGCTGGTGCTGGCGACATGGGGCAATTCGGTCGACGAATTTCCCTGGCTCTCGGTCGGCATCACCTACATGCCGATCCCGGTCGCGGGGGCGATGATGTTCCTGTTCGTCGTGGAGCGTCTCACCATCGGCCCGCCGCCGCAGGACGGAAGCGATTCCCACATTCCGCTCGATTAGTTCTCAAGCAAGACAAAGAAAATCCCGATGGACATCGCCGTTCTCCTGCTCAGCATGTGTCTTTTCTTTGCCGTCGGCATGCCGATCGCCTTTGCGCTGGCGCTGGCGGCGCTGGTCGGCGCGCTGTGGATCGATCTGCCGGTGGCGGCGGTGATGCAGCAGCTCTCCAGCGGTGTCGGCAAGGTCTCGATGCTGACGGTGCCGTTCTTCGTGCTGGCCGGCGCCATCATGGCGGAAGGCGGCATGGCACGGCGGTTGGTGGATTTCGCCGCCGTCGTCGTCGGCTTCACCCGGATTCGTGGCGGGCTGTCGCAGGTCAACATCCTCGCCACCACCATCATGAGTGGCATCTCCGGTTCGTCGGTGGCCGATACCTCGGCGATCGGCTCGGTGATGATTCCGCAGATGGCGGCGAAGGGCTATCCGCGCGTGTTCGCCACAAACGTCACCATCAGTGCGTCGGTGCAGGCGATCCTGGTGCCGCCGAGCCACAATGCGGTGATCTATTCACTGGCCACCGGCGGCGTGGTCTCGATCACCAGTCTCTTTTTGGCCGGCATCGTGCCCGGGCTGTTGCTCGGCTTCTCGATCATGCTGTTGTGCCTGTATTTCGCCTATCGCGACGGCCACCCCAAGGGCGAGCCGGTGCCGATCAAGCAGGCGCTGAAGATGCTCGGCGATGCCACCTGGGGCATCGTCACGCTGGTGATCGTGCTCGGCGGCATCCTCACCGGCGTGTTCACGCCGATCGAGGCGGGGGCTGTGGCCTGCGTCTGGGCGTTCTTCGTCACCATGTTCGTCTACCGCGACTACACATGGGCGGAACTGCCGATGCTGACCTATCGCACCCTGCAGACGGTGGCGATGGTGCTCACATTGGTCGCGACCGCGTCGTGCTTCGGCTATGTCGCTGCCCTGATGCAGATGCCGGCGAAGATGACCGAATTCTTCGTCGCGATCTCGTCGAACAAATACGTGCTGCTGATGTGGCTCAACATCATGCTGCTGATATTGGGCACCGCGCTCGACCTGGCACCGCTGCTGTTGATCTGCACGCCGATCCTGCTGCCGGTGGTAAAGAACTTTGGCATCGACCCCGTGCATTTCGGCATCGTCATGCTGCTCAATCTCGGCATCGGTCTGTTGACGCCGCCGGTCGGCACCACCTTGTTCGTCGGCTGTGCCATCGGCAAGGTCTCGGTGGACGAGGTGATGCGCGGGATCTGGCCGTTCTATTACGTGATGTTCGCGGTGCTGATGCTGGTCACCTACGTGCCGTGGTTCTCGATGGCGCTGCCGCACGCATTCGGGTTTCGGTGAGGCGCTAACCTCTCCACGCGTCGTCCCCGCGAAGGCCCCTCATGGTGAGGAGGCGCTTCTTCGGCGCCGTCTCGAACCATGAGGCGTGTGGCGCTCATCCTTCGAGACGCGGCGAAGACGCCGCTCCTCCAGCCTGAACGCAATTGCGTTCAGGCGAGGATGAGGACTGCCGAGGAGGTTGGCTGCTCGTCGCTCGCTACCCGCCCGGCTCGTTCGCCAGCTGCTTGTAGCGCTCCTTGCCGTTCAGCAAATGCCGCCGCATGGCGTCGCGGGCCTTGCGCGGCGAATGCGCGGCGATGGCGTCGAGGATCACCTGATGTTCGCGTTCGACGCTTTCGAGGTAGCGCTTTTGCAGCTCGGCCTTGCCTTCGAAGGTGCGGATGCTCTGGCGCGGAATGATCAGGCCGCCGAGAAATTCCAGGAAGCCGACGAAACGCGAGTTCTGCGTGGCGATGGCGATGGCGAAATGAAAATCGAAATCCTCCTTCACCGCGCGGTCGCCGTTGGCGATGGCGCGGCTGAAGATCGCCGCCGCCTTGGCGATCGCCTTGAGTTGCGTCGCGGTGGCGCGCTCGCTGGCAATCGCCGCGGCCTCCATTTCCACGGCAGTACGCAGTTCGAGAATCTCGATGACGCTGCCGAGCGATCCCAATCCGTCGGGATCGATCGCGTAGGGCTGCTGGTTCGGGTCTGCATTGACGAAGGCGCCAGCGCCCTGCCGCGTCATCACCAGGCCGCGCGCACGCAGCGCCGAGATCGCCTCGCGCACCACGGTGCGGCTGACGCCCATCGCCGCCATCATCGCCTGTTCGGTCGGCAGCCGCGCGCCGGCCGGTAGCTGGCCGTCGGCGATTTGCGCGGCGATGCGCTCGACCACTTCCTCGGTGCGCCGGCGCACCGGATTGAGCGGGCGCAGCAGCGCGGGCCCGGCCGCACCATTGGGCTTTTTGCGAGCCGATTTGGGCTTGTCTTGTATGGTCATCGTACAACTTGGCTAACATTGCGCCGGTGTGAGTGCAAGCACGGGCGTCGCTGCAAATTCGGCAAATGCAAGGGTTCTGTCTCAAACAAGTCGTGATGGAACGGGATGGGATCGATGGTGTTGGACACCAGCACATTCGTGCCCGGAGACATTCAAATGACCAATAAGCCCGACTCCAAGACACCGGCCGAGAAGCATCCCGGCATGATGGGCGACGGCACCGAGGAGCAGAATCTCAACCAGAAGGGCAGTCCCGACGCGCGCATCAAGCAGGACGAAGTCGATGCGGCCTTCGATAAGGGTGCGAAAAAGAGCTGAGTTTCTGCGGCCTGCTTGCTTCCCTCTTCCCTTGGGGGAGAGGGAGCAAAGCGAAGGCGGGTTAAGGGAACAGCGTATTTACTCGGGATCGCGAATCTTGAGGTCGCATTCGACCCAGGCGCCCTTGATGGCGAATCTTGCGAACGGTGAGTTCGGCCCCGCGGTCTGCAGCGGCGCCAAAAAGTGTGCATCGGCCGGGCTGCGCAGATGAAACAGGACATGGCTGGCGGAGAGCGAGTTGTGCGCTAGCCAGACGATCCCGGAAAACAATTCGATCAGCAACTGGCCGTAGGAAGAGAGATCCTTGCTGCCGAAATCATAGATCGGCGATACCGTCATGAAACGGGCTCGTAGCACTGGACCTTCGAACTTGGCCATCAGGAGCTTGTTAACCTGGCAGAAGGCATGCGGGACCGTGCCGTCATAGAGGCCGTACAGGCCGGCCTTGCCACCCTGTTGCATCAGCTGGTCGAGCGCTGCGAAAGGGCCGAGCGCGAAGGTGGAAAAATCCTCCTCGATGGCCTCGGCCGCCTTGCGCCATTGGCCCTTGAGCGAGCCCCACGACCTGTCGGCGTCGCTGATCGGCATGAGCCGCATGTCCAAGCCTCCCGAACCGGATTCGCAGTCGATCCGACGTGACCGTAGGGACATACCTTCAATATAAAGATAACGGCCGCATCGTCGCCAATCTGCCACGCACCAGCGCGCAGGGACATTGCGATCGGTCAGACCCGGGGGTTTTGGGGGGATATTTCGGGCAGCTGAAGCTGGGAAACGCCGGGCGCTTACGCGCCGGCCGAACGCAGGCCGGTCGCCGCAACGGCGATGATCGACGCCAGCAGCCGCCAGGTTTTGGCGAGCGGCGAACGCGGCGCGGGGCTTTTCGGTCTCATGTTTAAGGTCCGGTTGCGCAACGCATCCAGCGCGCTGCCTGCGTCTTTACAGACGACAACCGGAAAATCATGCGTCGCAGCGGCGCTGTCGAGCCCTCGGCGAAAATAGCGACAGGCGTGCTTTCGCGGCGTAAATGGCGATGCGCTTGTTCTCTTTCGCTGGCCGCCGGCAGTCGAAAATTCTAGGTCATGCCGGCGCGGACATCGGTTCCTGAACCGCCTGCGGCGGCTGGCAGACATCGACCCATTCGGCATCGACCAACTCGGCCATCCGCTTGGGCGCGATCCGCACCGCGCTGTGGGTCGAGCCGGCCGCCGGTACCACCTCGTCGAATTCCTGCAGCGAGACGTCGCAATAGACCTGCAGCGGCGTCGCCAGTCCGAACGGGCAGACCCCGCCGACCGGATGGCCGGTCAACGCCACCACCTCGTCGGCGTCGAGCATCCGCGGCTTGCCGCCGAATATCGCCTTGGCCTTCTTGTTGTCGAGCCGCGCGGTGCCCTTGGTCACCACCAGCACCACGCGGTCGCCTGTTCGCAGCGACAGCGTCTTGGCGATCCGCTCCGGCGCCACGCCAAAGGCTTCCGCCGCCAGCGCCACCGTCGCCGAGCTCATCGAAGATTCGATCACTGTGATGTCGGGGGCTTTCTCGGCAAAAAACGCGCGGACGGAGGCAAGGCTCATGGTGGTTTGTCTCTGGCAAAGGGAGCGGCGGAATACCGCGTGCCTGCCATTGCCACGATCCGATCTTGATATAAAGACAGAGATCGAATTGGCCCGCGATCTGCCGGCAGGTTCATCATGAGCCGGTGCGAAGAGCCGCACCGCCACGGAATACTGCGGAGAATTGTCGATGCTGCCGGCCTATGTGATCCATGCCAAATCGCTGCCCGAGCGCACGGATCACATCCAGCGCGAACTCGATCGCGCCGGCATCGCCTTCGAATGGGTGCTGGATTTCGACGCCGACGAGATCACGTCGGAAGTCGACAGGGCCTATTTCGCCGAGGGCGCCGATCTGACGCTGCGGCAGAAATCCTGCGCGCTGAAGCATATCGTCGCCATGCAGCGGATTCGCGAGCGCGGTCAGGACCTGGCGCTGATCTTCGAGGACGACGCGCAACTGGTGCCGGATTTTTGCGCGCAGCTCACGCGCGTGCTGGCGGAGGCGGAGCATTGGCCGCGGCCGCGCATCCTGCATCTCGGCGCCGCCACCAATTTCTACACGCCGGCGGCCCAAATGCGGCCGGGGCAGATCGTCTATCCCGGCAACCGCGTCCGCAATATGGAAGCCTATGTGCTGGGTGCTGAGGAAGCGCAAGCGCGGCTCGACTGGATCTCGCGGCATCCGATGCATGAACCGATCGACATCGCCTTCAACACCGGGGATCCCGCCATGGGCATCCCGTTCCTGTGGCCGGAGCCGCCGCTGGCGGAGCAGGGCAGTCTGAACGGCGTGTTCAAGAGCTCGCTTGACCGCAAAGGCCACGGGCAGCTGCGGCTGCGGGTGCAGTTCGCGGTGCAGAAGTTTCGGCGGCGCTATTTGAAGCGGTGGCTAGGGCTGAAGTAGTTCGTCGTGAGGTGACGAAGAGCCGTAGGGTGGGCAAAGGCGTTGTTGCGCCGTGCCCACCGTTACGGACTGTGCCGCTTGCTGGTGGGCACGCTTCGCTTTGCCCACCCTACGGACTACGGACTATCTCGGCGGCGTTGTTGTTGAGCGCACCACTGCCCCCAGCAGCCCCACCGCCAAACAATACAGCATGCCCTGCGTCACCGCCGAGATGTGGCTGTTGAACAGCGAGCCGATCACGTTCTGCAGCACGATCGCCTGGCCGATGATGCTGGCGAAGTCGCGGCCGAGAAACAGCCGGGCGTGAGCGATCCACATCGCCCATAGCAGGAGGCCGCCGACGAGGCCCACCTGCAGCACGACATGAAGGGTCTGGTTATGCGGATCGGGCGTCGCCTCGCCATAGGGCGAGGGTTTCGTTGCTTCCATCGCCTGATACAGCGGCTTGATGCTGCCGGTGCCGTGGCCGAGCAGCGGCGCTTGCTTGACGAAGCCGATCGCCTTGCTCCAGAAATCCAGCCGCGCGGCGGTGGAGACGGTTTCCTGGACGCCATTGCCGGCACCTTGGCTGGCATTGATGTCGGAAGACATTTCCGCGAGCCGCCGCTGCGCCGGCGCAGATGCCCACAGCGCTACCGCGATCACGATCAAGGCCGGCACGGCGATCATCAGCACGCGCCGCCAGCCGCCAACATGGATCAGGAACAGGCCGAGCAGCGCGGCGGCCATCAGCATGCCGGTCTTCGACAGATAGATCAGGAAGATGTCGGCGAAAAACAGCAGCGCCAGAACGATCATCGCGATGGCACGGCGCCTGTCCTGCGCCGAGATCCGGATCGCGCCGATCGCCAGCCCGAATGCGCAGAGTGCGAAGCAGCCACTCTGCACGGCATTGTCCTTGAAGGGAACGCCGGGCGATTTGAACCAGGTCCACGGTCCCGTCGGCCACAGGAATGACGCCCATGACAGGGCGAGAAGAAAGACGCAGGCGATGATGAACCCGTAGGCGATCTGCAGCGCTTGCTTCGGCGTGAACGCCGTCGCCATCACCAGCGGGATCAGGAGCAGCTTTGCGTAGGGCCCGACCCACTTGATCGCACCGCTCAACGGCTGCATCGACCACAGCACGCCGATCAGGATCAGCGCGAACAGTGCCACGGGAAGCCAGGCCGCCGGCGTTCGCAACGTCGCGTTGAACCGCGCGCGGTCGAGCGTCAGCAGCGCCAGCACCGCGAAGATCGACACCGCAATCGCCTGGCCGCTGGTGGAGAACGGCAGCGTGAAGGCGGTGGCGATCGCTGCGATCTGTCGCGCGGCCGCAAGGTTGCGCGGCAGATCGGCCTTCGTCATATGCCGAGCAGTTTGCGGGCGTTGTTCTTCAGCACCTTCGGCCGGATCTCGTCGCGAATCTCGAGCTTGGCGAAATCCGCCATCCAGCGGTCCGGCGAGATCACCGGCCAGTCCGAGCCGAACAGCATCTTGTCCTGCAGAATGCTGTTGATGTAGCGCACCAGAATCGGCGGGAAATATTTCGGCGACCAGCCGGAGAGGTCGATGTAGACGTTCGGCTTGTGGGTGGCCACCGACAGCGCTTCTTCCTGCCAGGGGAAGGAGGGGTGCGCCAGAATAATTTTCAGGTCGGGAAAATCCACCGCGACGTCGTCCATATACATCGGGTTGGAATATTTCAGCCGCATGCCCATGCCGCCCGGCATGCCGGAGCCGACGCCGGTCTGGCCGGTGTGAAACAGCGCGATGGCGCCGCCCTCGTTGATCACCTCGTAGAGCGGGTAGGCCATGCGATCGCTGGCATAGAAGCCCTGCATGGTCGGATGGAATTTGAAGCCCTTGACGCCGTATTCCTCGATCAGCTTGCGCGCCTCGCGCGCGCCGAGCTTGCCCTTGTGCGGGTCGATCGACGCAAACGGAATCAGCACGTCGGCATTCTCCGCGGCGATCTCCAGCATTTCATAGTTGCTGTAGCGGCGGAAACCGGTTTCGCGCTCGGCATCGACGGGAAAGATCACTGCGGCGATCTTCTTGGCGCGGTAATAGGCGGCGGTCTCCTGCACGGTGGGCGGATGCTTGTGCGGCGATTTGAAATATTCCGCCATCTGCGCCTGGAAATCGTCATAGCCATCGTCGCCATGGGTGCCACAGGGCTCTTCCGCATGGGTATGGATGTCGATGGCGACCAGTTCATCCGGATTGAGCAGTTTCATGGCGGCGGCTCCCGTGACTTGCGAGTTCATCTTGGTGGGTGCGTTGCCTTAACAAAAAGGTCTGCCGATTAAAAGGCGGACAGCCCGACCGGCAGGTCTATCCCGCCGTTTGGGTCCGGATGTCCTGCGCGGTGCGCCGTAGCGCGACCAGGAATTTTGCCTTCGCCTCCGCCTCATCGATGGTGCCGGAGATGGTGTTGATGCTGACAGCCGCGACCACCCGGCCGCCCTGGTCGCGCACGGGTACGGCGATGCCGCAGATCGCGGGATCGAGTTCGCCGTCGATCCAGGCGTAGCCCTGCGCGTCGGCGCGCTGCAGCTGTTCCGCCAGCACATCGGGATCGACTGTCGTGCGCGGGGTGATCGCCTTGAAGTCGGTGGTGGCGAGATAATGCGCGCGTTGTTCGTCCGGCAACGCCGCCAGCAGCACGCGGCCGAGCGACACCACATAAGCGGGCAGGCGGCTGCCGACGCCGAGATTGGCCGAGAGAATGCGCCGCGC
>JAQGKA010000674.1 GCA_028290355.1 Tardiphaga sp.
GAGGCCAAATTGCGCCAGGTCGATTTCGCCTCCTTCGTCGCGGACTGGCTCAGCGACCGCAAGCGCAGCGCCGATCTGGCGCGCTTCGTGCTGCGGCTGTTGCCGGAGGCGATGGCGGCCACGGAAACATCAGGTCTCAAGACCTTCATCACCCGCCGCGTCATGACACAGCTGCAGGCGGTTGACCTTGCGCCGCTTGCCGCCGGCACGGTGCGCGGCTTCATCCGCGACGGTCGGCATCAGGGCCTGCTCGACGATCTGCTGCGCGCGCTGCATGGCGCGCTGACCGAGCCCGACACGCTCGCCGTGATCAGGGACAAGATCCGCAACGAATTGCCGACGCTGCTGAAGCTCTATCGCGCCGATGCGTTTCTGGTGAAACGCATCGTGAAGTCGGCGACATCGTTCTTCGAGGACGTCCGCAACGATCCCGAGCATCCGTTCCGCGGCGAGTTCGACCGCATGCTGCTCACCTTCGTCGATCGGCTGGAGAACGAACCCGGCTTCATCGGCCGCATCGACGGCCTGAAACGCGATTTCCTGGCGCGGCCTGAACTCACTGCGCTGGCACAAAATCTGTGGGCGAACGCGCGCTCCTTCATCGAACGCAGCGCGTCCGGCGAGAGCAACGTGCTGCAGCATCACCTCGCCAATGTGTTCATGGAAGCGGGCTCTGCACTTGCGGCCGACGCCGAGATGCGCGGCGAGATCAACCAGGGCGTCGTCGCAGTGCTGCGCTCCTTCATCGCCGACCAGAAGAGCGGTGTCTCCAGCTTCATCGCCGATCAGGTCAAGGCATGGGACATGGGCCAGCTGATATCGGTGATCGAGGTCAATATCGGCAGGGACCTGCAGTACATCCGCTTCAACGGCTCGCTGATCGGCGGCCTCGCCGGGCTGGCGCTGTATACCGCCGAGTTTTTGTTCCGGATGTTGTGAGAAAAGCACTGCCGGAAAGGGTGGGAGAAGGCTGGTCCAGGTACCCGGCTGCGCTTGAAATACCGCAAACCCGATCTTAACTTGATGGCACAGATAGTTGTTTGAAGCGTTGTGTGACGAGCCTTTTTCAGATCAATCGATTCGACCGGCCAAAGAGCCGGCAGCGAGAGGAAATCAGATGTCCGCAACCGCTCGGGCGCAGCGCCCGCCTTCCAAGACCTTGATGCTGCTGGAAGGCCGTGCGCTGCACGAATTCGGCGCCTTTCTCGGTGCGCTGCCGCTGCTGAGCTTTGCGCCCAAGGGGGATGGCCATCCCGTGCTGGTGCTGCCCGGCCTCGTCGCTTCCGACACCTCGACGCGACCGCTTCGCAGCTTCCTGAAGGGCCGCGGTTATGCGGTGAGCGGCTGGAAGCAGGGCCGCAATCTTGGCCTGCGCGACGGCGTGCAGGACAGCATGCTCGATCTGCTGCGCGAGATGAACGAGACCCACGGCCGCAAGGTCAGCTTGGTCGGCTGGAGCCTCGGCGGGATTTATGCGCGGCAACTCGCCAAGCTGATGCCGGACCGCGTCCGCTCGGTGATCACGCTCGGCAGCCCGTTCGCCGGCAGCCCGAAAGCGACCAATGCCTGGCAGGTCTATGAGATGGCCAGCGGCAAGCGCGCCGACCACGCCGATCCGCAGTTCGGCGGCTCACTGGCGGAGACGCCGCCGGTGCCGACCACCGCGATCTACAGCCGCACCGACGGCATCTGCGCCTGGCAAGGCTGCATGGAAACACCCTCGGCGCATTCGGAAAACATCGAGGTCGAAAGCAGCCACTGCGGCATGGGCCATCACCCCGCGGTGGTCTACGCGGTGGCCGATCGCCTCGCCCAGCCGGAAGGCGCCTGGGCGCCGTTCGACCGCTCGGGCTGGCGCAGCATGGTCTATCCGGATCCGAACCGGTAATCGTCTTTTCATTACACAACGAACGTCATCCTGAGGTGCTCGCCGTCTCCGGCGAGCCTCGAAGGATGCGAGGTCTGCGCGCGCAGCCATCCTTCGAGGCCGTCGCGAGCGCGACGGCACCTCAGGATGACGGTGGTATTTGTGGTGGGGGTGAGTTTGATTGTAGAAGTTAAGCAAGCAAGAATGATGCGATCCACGCTCCGCAAGGCTTTCCAATGACAACCATCTCCGGCATTTCTGATCACTCCCGCATTTCTGTCGATGCGCGCTGCCTGCGCCTTTTGGCGAAAGCGGCCGATGCCGCGTCCGTCGCGCCGGTGGTGGAACGCCACACGCTGACGCTCGCTGCCAACGAAGTGCTGGTTGAGGTTAAAGCCGCGGCGGTCAATCCGTCCGATATCAAGGCCGCCACCGGCCTGATGCCCTACGCGATCTTCCCGCGCACGCCGGGCCGCGATTTTGCCGGCGTGGTGATCGACGGCCCCGCCGCATGGATCGGGCGCGAGGTATTCGGCTCGTCCGGTGATCTCGGCATCCGCCGCGACGGCACCCACGCTACGCATCTCAGCGTCGAGGCCGAGGCATTGGTGGAGAAGCCCAGGAACCTGTCCTGGGAGGAGACCGCGGGGATCGGCGTGCCCTTCGTCACCGCGATGGAAGGCTTTCGCCGCGCCGGCATGCCGAAGCCTGGCGAGACCGTGTTGGTGATGGGCGTCAACGGCAAGGTCGGCCAGGCCGCGGCGCAGATCGCGACGTGGCAGGGCGCACGGGTGATTGGCGTGGTGCGCAAGGATGAGTCCTATGAGGGCCATGCCAATGGTCCGGTCGAGGTCGTCAATTCATCCGCGGTGGACGATCTTGCCATGCGCGTGCGCGAGATGACCGGTAGCAAGGGCGTGGACATCATCTTCAACACTGTCGGCGATCCGTATTTCCAGGCCGCGCATAAATCTATGGCGCTGAAGGGCCGCCAGATCCTGATCGCCGCAGTCGATCGTATCGTGCAGTTCAACATTCTCGAATTCTATCGCGGCCAGCATACGTATTACGGCATCGATACGCTGGGTCTGTCGTCAGTGGCTTCAGGTGCCGTGCTGAAAGACCTCGTTCCCGGTTTTGCCGGCGGGTATCTCAAGCCATTCCCGATCCGGTCGGAAGCTGTCTACGTGCTGGAAGATGCTGCGCGAGCGTACAAGGCCGTCGCCGGCTCGTCGCGCGATCGGGTGATCTTGAAGCCCTGATTTATCAAGCCGCACACACCGTCGTCATCCTGAGGCGCCGTCGCTCTCGCGACGGCCTCGAAGGATGGGCCGCCTGCACTTGTCGCCGCATCCTTCGAGGCTCGCCGAAGCCGACGGCGCTCTCGCGCCGTCGAGGCGAGCACCTCAGGATGACGATTCAGAAATGGGAACGTGAACGGCTCGCGCCTCACCCTTCCTGCGTCACGATATGAATCTCCGACGTCAGCGTCCGGTGCACCGGGCACTTGTCGGCGATCTCCATCAGCTTCTTGCGCTGTTCGGCGTCGAGCGCGCCTTCGATGGCGATGACGCGCTGGATCTGGTCGAGCATGCCCGCTTTGGTCTCGCAGCTGGCGCAATCCTCCGCGTAAATCTTGCTGTGCTTCAGCGTCACCGTGACGCGGTCCATCGGCAGCGTCTTGCGGTCGGCGTAGAGCCGCATC
>JAQGKA010000039.1 GCA_028290355.1 Tardiphaga sp.
GCCACGGGGATTCCCTTCGGCATATGCGCGACGATGGCGCGGAGATCGATGCCGCCGTCGCCCGGTGGCAGTCGTTCGGCGCGTGCCGTATGCAGGAAACCTTCCGTCGTCGTCGGCTTCTCCGCCGATGCGTCGCAGAAATGGAGGAAGGGCAACATCTGCGGCGGGATGTCGTCAAGCTCGCCGAGGCTGCTGTCGGAGCGATCGAAATGCAGCACGTCAACCAGGATGCCGGTATTGGCGCGGCCGGCGGCTTCGACGACAGCGCGTGCGCTGCGTAAATTCGACACCTCGATCCACGGAAAGAACTCCATCACCGCGCTGAGCTTGTAGCGCGCAGCGAGATCGGCGAGGGCGCCAAGCCGGTCTGCGATCCGCAGGAGGTCGGAATCGTAGGGTGCGCAGATCAGATGGCGCGCGCCAAGCTCCGCGCCGGCCGCGATCACGGGCTCGAGTGCTGCGACGTCGATCTCCGGCGTGATCTTGACGAATTCGATATCCAGCACACGCAGGCCTGTATCGGCAAGACGTGCCTTGGTTTCCCGCATCATTGCTCGGTCATGCATCAGCGGATAGCCAGGGCTCTCCGCGGTCACAGCGATCAGCCGCAGCCCGACGCTCTGATAGCCGCAGCGCGCGGCGACGTCGATCATGTCGGGCGGCGCCAGCGACAGCACGGTGAGGTGGGCGAGCGAGAAAGGTCTCATCGGATACCCTTTTCTGCCATGTTGGCCCTGTCGCCTCCGATGCGCAACTATCGCCTTGACGCAATGAACACCCCGGCCAGCACCAGGGCATAGCCGACCAAGTGAAACAGTTCCGGCTTTTCGCCGAGGAAGACGATCGCCATCGCCGAGCCGAACACCGGCATCATGTGGAAGAACGGCGCGGCGCGGTTCGGGCCGATCAGCGCGATGCCGCGGTTGAAGAACAGATAGGCCAGCGCCGAAGGAAAGATGATAATGTAGATCAGCGTAACCAGGGTGAGCATGTCGAGGATCAGCGTGGCGCCGGACGACAGCTCCCAGATGTTGAGCGGGATGGTCATCAGCGCGCCGCAGCCGGTGGTGAAGGCGATCAGCGAAAGCGGGTGGGTCACCGGCTGGCGCAGCATCAGCGCGGAGTAGATGCCGAAGATCAGCAATGCGGCGGCCAGCATGGCGTCGCCCTTGTTGATCTGGATGCTGGCGAGCGCGGTGACATCGCCGCGCAGGATGATGATCAGCACGCCGGCGAGTGACGCGGCTATGCCGAGCAATTGCGCCAGCGTTAGCCGCACGCCGAACAGGATCAGCGTCCACAGCGCCACGCACAGCGGCCCCGCCGACTGGATCAGCAGCCCGTTCAGCGCCTGGGTATATTGAAGGCCCCAATAGGCAAGCACGGTGTTGGCGGCGAATCCCGTGAAGGCCAGCGTCAGCATCAATGGCCAATGCGCGATCAATGCCGGCCAGTCGCGGCGCAGATGCGGCCATGCGAATGGCAGCAGCAGGAAAAACGCGCCGATCCAGCGCACGCAGGCCATCGTCACCGGCGGCACATGTCCGGACACATAGCGCCCGAGCACCATGTTGCCGGCCCAGAACAGCGTGGTCAGGCTGAGCAGCAGATAGGGCTGGTTGTTGAACCAGACGAGTAAAGTACGCGGCTGCGGCGGATGTTCGGCGATCATCGCTTCCAACTGTTTGGAACGATTCAAATATTCGCAGAATCAACAAGCGAACAATACCCACGTCCGGGATGCTTCCATGCACGAACAGCCGTTGCGCGCGGAAACTGCGGCGCCGCGGACACAGTGCGCATGCAATGCTTTTGTCTAGAGGCCTTCTATTGGAGTTGTCGATCTTGCTCGCATAACCCGACTGGGTACGAAGCGCTGCGTCATCTCGCTGAGAGTCGATGCGAAGAATTACGATCGGGGACTGTGTTGAAGAAGATCCATCTGTCGCGGCTGGCCATGTGGTCGGCAGCCTGTGCTTTCAGCGCGCTGACGCTGAATTCGTCACTCGCTCAGCAATCAAACGCCGCAGCGTCGCAAAGCGGCTTGCAGCCGCTGCCGCCGGTCGTCGTCAACCAGCCCGAAGCGCGCCGCCGCGCGACGGTGGCACCGCGCCGCACCCCGCGCGCGATCCGCAGCGCCGCAGCCTCACGCGCGCCCGTCGCCAAACGCGATGCCCCCTTTGTTGAAAATCCGCGTGGCGCGATCCAAGGTTACGTCGCCAATCGCAGCATGGCCGGCACCAAGACCAACACGCCGATCAACGAAACGCCGCAGTCGATCTCGGTCATCGGCGCCGAACAAATCCGCGACCAGAAGCCCAGCAGGTTCGATCAGATCCTGAGCTATACGCCTGGCGTGGTCGGAGGAACGTTCGGCAACGATGTTCGCAACGACTGGTTTCTGATCCGGGGCTTCAAGTCCAACGACAACTCGACCTTCCTCGATGGCATGCAGCTGTTCTCGACGTCCTATGCGACGTGGAAGCTGCAGCCGTTCAATCTCGAGCGTGTCGAGGTGCTGCGCGGTCCGTCGGCGATCCTGTACGGCGGCAGCAGCCCCAGCGGCATTGTCAATGCCGTCAGCAAAATGCCGCCGGCAGAGCCGATCCGCTACATCGAGGCCGGCGTCGACAACTACGGCAATAGCTATGTGGGATTCGATATCGGCGGCCCGGTCGCCATGGCGCCGGAGAACGGCAAGCTGTCGACCCGGCTGGTGGGTCGATTCCAGGGCGGCGACACCCAGACCGATTACACCCAGGACAACAACTTCTTCATCGCGCCGTCGCTGACCTGGAAGCCGGATGCCGACACCAGCTTCACCTTGCTGGCGTCTGCATCGCAGAACAACACGCGCGGCCAGAACTTCCTGCCTTACGTAGGCTCCGTGGTGGATGCGCCGTTCGGACGTATCGGAACCAGCATCTTCACCAGCGAGCCCAGCATCGACACATTCAGGCGCACGCAGGAGATGGTCGGCTATCAGTTCGAGCGCAACCTATCGGACAATGTGACATTCCGGCAGAATGCCCGTTACGCCCATGTCGATGTCAAATATTCGACCTTGTACGGCTTTGGCTATGCCACGACGCCCGCAGCAGCCAATATGACGCGATTCAACTTCCTGGCCCAGAACGGCGCCGATCAGGCCACGCTCGACAACCAGCTGGAATATCGCTTCAACACTGGCGCGTTCAGCCATACCGCGTTGTTCGGCCTCGATCTGAAACATTACAGCATCGACGACCTGCAGAAATTCAGCTTCGGCACGCCGATCAATCTGGTCAACCCGGTCTATACGCCTACGGCGGAAGCGAGCGGTCCGTTCCGCGATGTGACGCTGAGCCAGAAGCAGGTCGGCTTCTACATGCAGGACCAGATCAAGCTCGATCGCTTCACACTGGTGCTGAGCGGTCGCAACGACTGGGTGAGCACCAACAATGACAACCACGCCGGCGCCGGCCAGAGCCGCGACGATAGCAAATTCAGCGGCCGTGCCGGCCTGATCTACAATTTCGACAACGGCCTAGCGCCCTACGTCTCCTATGCGACCAGCTATAATCCTGTCGTGGGTCTCAACGGGACGACGCTTCAACTACCCGAAACCGGTCAACAGACCGAAGTCGGCGTCAAGTTCCAGCCAGTCGGCTTCGACGGTCATTTCGGCGTCGCGCTGTTCGACCTGAAGCGGCAGAACGTGCTGACCACCGATCCGCTGAATCCGCTGCGGTCGATCCAGAACGGCGAGGTCACCTCGCGCGGTCTCGAACTGGAAGCAGTGGCCAATCTGGCGCCGGGCTTCAAGGTGGTTGGTTCGTTCACCACCTACAATATCTTCGTCAGCAAGGACCTCGATCCGACCCTGGTCGGCACCGTGCCGACTGCCACGCCGAAGCAGCTGGCCTCGGGCTGGGCTGACTACACGTTCCAGGAGGGCGCACTTCGCGGCTTTGGGTTCGGTGGCGGCGTGCGCTATGTCGGTGCGTCCTTCGCCAATACGGCGAACACGCTTCCGGTGCCGTCCCGTGTGCTCGGCGATGCTGCCGTGCATTACGAGTGGCAGAACTGGCGGCTCGCCCTTAATGTCTCGAACCTGACCGACGAAATTTACGTCGCGACGTGTTCGCAGGCGGAAGCCTGCTTCTACGGCGACCGCCGCCGCGTCACCGCCAGCGTCGGATACAAATGGTAACGCCTGAGGGGAGGCTGTTCTGAAGGCGCGAACGGCCCGCATCTGGTCGCTGGTCCATAAGTGGACCAGCCTTGTCTCGACCCTGTTCCTGCTGCTGCTGTGCCTCACCGGCCTGCCGTTGATCTTTCATCACGAGATCGACAAGGCGTTCGGCTATGCGCCGAAGCCGGCGATGCATCAGGCGGACGCGCAGAAACCCGGCATCGATGCCATCGGACAAGCCGCGCTGGCCAGCCATCCCGGCAGCGTGCTGCAATACATCTCCTGGGACAAGGATGAGCCCGGCACCGTCACCGCCTTCACCAACCACGCGGTGAACGGTGCGCCCGACGATGCCGTGGTGAAGGCGTTCGATGCCTATACCGGCAAGCCGCTCGGCCTGGTCGGCACCGGCCCGATGCTGGTGGTGCTGAAGCTGCACACCGACGTCTATCTCGGGCAGCCCGGAAAATGGTTCATGGGCGCGATGGGCTTTGTGTTCATGATCGCCATCGTCTCCGGCGTGGTGTTGTACTGGCCGTTCACCCGCCGCCTCAGCTTTGCGACCATCCGCTCGGAAAAGACCCGGCGCATCGTCTGGCTCGACTGGCACAATCTGCTGGGGATCGTCACTGTAGTCTGGGCGCTGGTGGTCGGCGGCACCGGCGTGCTCAACACGCTGGCGGAGGTGATGCTGAACCAGTGGAAGTCCACCGAGCTTGCGGCGATGGTCGCGCCCTATGCCGGCAGGCCACCGCCGCAGCACCTGGCTTCGCTTGACGTTGTCGTCAGCAATGCGATGAAGGCCGCGCCCGGCATGGATGTTTCCTTCATCGCCTTTCCCGGCACGCCATTCACCAGTTCGCACCACTTCGCCGCCTTCATGCGTGGCGATACGCCGCTGACATCGCGGTTGCTGAAGCCGGTGCTGCTCGACGGTGAGACCGCGGACGTGGCCGACGCGCGCGAACTGCCGATCTATCTGAAGGCGCTGCTGGTGTCGCAGCCGCTGCATTTCGGCGATTACGGCGGCCTGCCGCTGAAGATCATCTGGGCGCTGCTCGACGTGCTCACCATCGTCGTGCTCGGCAGCGGGCTGTATCTGTGGTGGGTGCGGCGCCGCAAGACGCGCCAAACGATGCGCGTCAGCCTCGCATCGCCGTCGCTGCAGCCGACGCCATGAGCGATGCGCCACGCCATCCCCGCCACGGCAACTGGATCGCCGTGTTCGGCCTTCCCATCGTGATCGGCGTGCTGTCACTGGCCGGCCTGCTGTCGGCGCTGCTGTTCAATGAACTCGGGCGGATTTTTTCCTGGTTCGCCGTCGGCCTGCCGCTGGCGATCACCGCATGGGTATACGTTCGGCGAAACAGGTAGCGTACTCAGGCCGCCTTCGGCTTCCGTGCCGCGACGAAAATCCCCACCAGCACCAGCGCATAGCCGGCGACGTGAAACAGTTGCAGGTGTTCGCCGAGGAGGAAGATCGCCATCGCCGAACCGAACACCGGCACCAGATGAAAGAACGGCGCCGAGCGGTTCGGGCCGACCAGCTGCACGCCGCGATTGTAGCAGAGGTAGGCGAGGATCGACGGAAATACCACGACATAGACCAGCGAGAGAGCATTGCTGGCGGTCACTTCCGCGATCGGACGTGCGAGCAATTCTCAGACGAAGAATGGCACGAGACAGAGCGTGCCGCAGCCGAAGATGAAGGCGAGGAACGAGGTCTGCTGGATCACCGGCCGCTTCGGCACCAGCGCCGAATACAGTCCGAAGATCGCCAGCGCGAGGATCAGCAGCATGTCGCCGCGGTTGAATTCGACGCTCGCCAGCCGGGTCAGGTCGCCGTGCATGACGATGACCAGCACGCCGATCAGCGACACCAGAATGCCCGACGCCTGCGCCAGCGTCAGCCGGACGCGCAGCACGATCAGCGACCACGCTGCGACGAACAGCGGCGTGGAGGATTGCAGCAGCAGCGCGTTCAGCGCCGTGGTGTATTCCCGCGCGGTGTAGAGCAGGGTGTTGAAGGCCGCGATGCCGCACACCGACATCGCCACCATGATGCTGAGCTTTGCGCGGATCGCTGGCCAGTCGGTGCGCAGGTCGCGCCACGCAAACGGCAGCAGGATCAGGAACGCGCAGAGCCAGCGCGTGAACGACAGGGTCACCGGCGGAAAATGCCCGGCCGCGGTGCGCCCGACGATGGAATTGCCGGCCCAGAACAGCGAGGTCAGGCTGAGCAGCAGATAGGGCTGGTGCGACAGCCAGCCGATCGGGCCGCGGCCGGTTGAAGTGGAAGAGGTCATGTCAGGCCTGAAGGAGATGCGGCGTGGGACGCCCGGGTCGCCTGACAGACACGGAATTTCACCGAAGTTCAATAGCCGCGGCGCATTGCGACCATGCGCAGAGTTAACGCGCGCGTGCTGCGCCGCCGCGGCTAATACCAGTCCGGGAAGTCAACGATAGCGCCGATCAGATTGCCTAACCGCGAGGTCTACCAGCGGGGATTCCAGCCGTTGTCCCATCCGCCATTCCAGTCGCGCGGGGCGCGGCCCCTGCGCCGCTGCTCGCCGAAGGCGAGGCGCGGATTGAGGATGCAGTCGCCGCGCTGGCCGCTCACGGTGGCCATGCACTGCTGGTACGAGGTGAAGGAACAACTCGGATTGAAGCCGTTGAACGAGGTCCGCTCGCACCACGGATAGTCGCGCGCCATGCTCGGCGTCGCGCCCATCACGGCGAGAAGCGCTGCCGCTGCCAGAATTGAACGCATGTCGATCCTCCCAGGTGGTCTATCCGTATAATTCCGCATTCCGATTGTCGTTCCGATCCGGCGCGATGGCCATTCAAACTTCCGGCAGAACCGGCCATCCGCCTCAATCCGTCACCGCCGCCGCCATCGCCTCCAGCGCCTTGCGCGCATCATTGGGAGCGATCTCGATCTGCAGCCCGCGCTGGCCGCCAGTGAGATAGACCGTGGTCTCGCCGAGCGCCGCCTGCTCGATCGCCACCGGCACGCGCTTTTTGGGTGCGAACGGGCTGATGCCGCCGACATGATAGCCGGTCAGCCGCTCGGCGTCGGCCGGCCGCATCATTTTCGCCGCCTTGCCGCCAAACGCTGCGGCAAGCTTCTTCATGCTGACCTCCTTGTCCGACGGCACCACGACGCACACCGGACGGCCATCGACCTCGGCCATCAATGTCTTCAGCATCCGCTGCGGCGCCACGCCGAGCGCGTCCGCCGCCTGCAGGCCGATGCTGTCGGCATGGGGATCGTAGTCATAGCTGTGCAGCGTGAAGGGTACGCCGAGTTTTGTCAGCGCCAGCGTCGCGCGGGTGGTTTTCGACATGCTTACCTCCGTCCACCGGCCTGGCGCCGGGCGCCGGAACCTGTTGCCGCGCTGCACGTTTTCTCTGCGAAACCGGAGGAGACCGTCATGGGACTAGCGACTTACGCCATTATCGAAACCGGCAAAATCGAAATCGCCGGCCCGGAAATCCGTAGCACCTGGGGCGTTCTCCACGACGGCGATGTCGAGGGCACCTTCGCCACCAAGGAATCCGCCTTCGAGGCCGCGGTAGCGGCCGCCTCGTTGGCGGTACGCGAGGGCCACGAGGTGCATGTCACGGTGCCCTCCCGCGACGCCGGCAACCGGACCGCGCTGGGCGGCGCCAGCAATTGAGGGGCGTCGGCTGACGACGATCGCGGACGACAGCCATTGCGCGCATCCGGTCACGCCGCGGCGATGGCTTCGATCTCGATCAGAAAATCCGGGCCATAGAGTTTCGAGACTTCGACCAGGGTGATCGCCGGCGCGGCGGGTGGCGTGACGGTGGCGAAGAAGCGGTTGCGGGCTTCGCGGTAGGCCGACAGATTTTCCATATCCCGTACAAACACCGTCAGCTTGACCAGATGGCTCGCCGTGCAATCCACCGCCTGCAGCGCGATCCCCAGATTGCGGAACACCTGATCCGCCTGTGCGGCAAAATCATCCTTGCCGACCAGTTCGCCGCGCGGGTCCAGCGCGGTCTGTCCGGCGATGAAGATCATGCGGCCGCCGCGGACCTCCACGATCTGCGAATAGCCGGGCGG
>JAQGKA010000065.1 GCA_028290355.1 Tardiphaga sp.
CATGCGCTGGCGCGCTATGCGGCGCTGTGCCAGGCCGCGCAGATCGTGCCGATCGTCGAGCCGGAAGTGCTGATGGACGGCGATCACGACATCGACCGCTGCGTCGAGGTCACCCAGCGCGTGCTCAACAAGACATTCCAGGAATTGCGGGTTCAGCGCGTCGCGCTGGAAGGCATGATCCTGAAGCCGAACATGGCGATCTCCGGCAAGAAGTCGAAGACGCAAGCGAGCGTACAGGAAGTCGCCGAGAAGACCGTGCGCATGCTGAAGAACTGCGTGCCGGCAGCGGTGCCGGGCATCGCCTTCCTGTCCGGCGGACAATCCGACACAGACGCCACCGCGCATCTCGACGCCATGCACCGGATCGGCGGATTGCCGTGGCCGCTGAGCTTTTCCTATGGCCGCGCACTGCAGGCCGCGCCGCAAAAGGCATGGTCCGGCAAGGCCGAGAACGTCGCTGCCGGCCAGCAGGCCTTCACCCATCGCGCGCGGATGAATTCACTCGCCAGCAAGGGCGAATGGACGGCCGATCAAGAAACAAAAAAGGCGGCATAGTCTTGGCTTCGAAACCTGTTCCACCGCCGCCCGCGCCGCGGCTCTATCTCGCGACGCCGGTCGTGGAAGATCCCTCGGCGCTGGTCGCCAGCCTGCCCGCGCTGCTGGCCAAGGTGGATGTCGCGGCGGTGCTGGTGCGGCTGAAGCCAACCGACCAGCGCACCATGATCTCGCGCATCAAGGCTTTGGCGCCGGCGATTCAGCCCAGTGGTGCGGCTTTGCTGATCGACGGCCATGCCGAATTGGTCGCGCGTGCCGGCGCCGATGGCGCGCATGTGGACGGCGTCGAGGCGATGGAGGACGCGATGTCCTCGCTGAAGCCGGACTGGATCGCCGGCGTCGGCGGTCTTGCGACGCGCCATGATTCCATGGCGGCGGGCGAAGCCGGCGTCGATTACGTGCTGTTCGGCGAGCCGGACGCGGATGGCCAGCGGCCGTCGGTGGAAGCCATTGCAGAGAGATTGCAATGGTGGGCCGAGCTGTTCGAGCCGCCCTGTGTCGGCTTCGCGGCATCGCTGGAAGAAGCCCACGAATTTGCGGCGGCCGGCGCCGACTTCGTGCTGGTCGGCGACTTCATCTGGGCCGATCCGCGCGGACCGGCGGCAGCGCTGATGGACGCCGAGCAGGCGATCAGGCAGGGTCATGCCGCGATGTCGGGAAAAGCCAAAGCCGAACAGGAATGACGCCGGAATGAAAATTCTGCGTTTCCTCACAATCCTCGCGGGCTGCGCGACGTGGGCGAGCTGCGCATCCGCGCAGATGTCGCTGACGCCGCCAAGCGTGCAGACACCGCCGAAGGCGAGCAAGCCAGCGCCGCCGAAGGCTCCGGCAAAGGCGCCTGTCGCCGCGAAGAAGCAGGCGACGCCCTCTGCCGCACCGGCGGCACCCGCTGCGTCCGCACCGGACGATCCCAATGTCGATCTGGTCTACGGCGCCTATCAGCGCGGCCAGTACAAGACCGCGTTCGACCTCGCCAGCAAGCGCGCGCAGGACAACAACGATCCCAAGGCGATGACCATGCTCGGCGAGCTCTACGCCAATGCGATGGGCGTCAAGCGCGACTACGCCAAGGCAGCGGAATGGTATCAGCGCGCTGCCGAGCGCGGCGACCGCGAGGCCATGTTCGCGCTGGCGATGCTGCGACTGTCGGACCGCGGCAAAACGGGCAATCGCGATGAAGCCGCCAAATGGCTGGCGTCATCGGCCAAGCTGGGCAATCCCAAGGCGGCATATAATCTGGCGCTGCTCTATCTCGACGGCCAGACCTTCCCGCAGGACCTCAAGCGCGCCGCCGAACTGCTGCGCGTTGCCGCCGACGCCGGCAACCCCGAGGCGCAATACGCGCTGGCGACGTTCTACAAGGAGGGCACCGGCGTCGAGAAGAGCATCGACAAGGCAGTGCGGCTGCTGCAGGCGGCCTCCCTGGCCGACAATGTCGATGCCGAGGTCGAATACGCCATCGCGCTCTACAATGGCACCGGAACACCGAAGAACGAGGCCGCGGCGGTGGCGCTGCTGCGCAAGGCGTCCAAACAAAACAGCCCGATCGCGCAAAACCGGCTGGCGCGGGTGCTGGTGATGCGAAATGACGCGGCCGACAGGCTGGAAGGCCTGAAATGGCATATTGTCGCGAAAACCGCCGGCAAGGGCGACCTGATGCTCGACGAGGCCCTGGCACAGGCCTCCCCGGAGGACCGCGCCAAGGCCCAGGACGCCGCGCGCAGGTGGCTCGGCACCCCGAAATGATCGGCCCTTGACCTTCGCAGCCCCGCAGGGCACCCATCCCTCAGCAAATCCCGCAACATCCTATTGAGACCTGACGCCCAGGTCGTCTTGAGCGAAATCATGATCAATTCGGCCCTGATGAACGTCATGGTGAAAGCCGCGCGCCGCGCCGGCCGCAGCCTCAAACGCGACCTCGGCGAGATCGAGAACCTGCAGGTCTCGATGAAAGGCCCGGCGAATTTCGTCAGCCTCGCCGACAAGCGCGCCGAGGAGATGCTCTACACCGACCTCAACAAGGCGCGGCCCGGCTACGGCTTCCTCGGCGAGGAAGGCGGCAACCGCGAAGGCACCGACAAGAGCCACAGCTGGGTCGTCGATCCGCTCGACGGCACCACCAACTTCCTGCACGGCATTCCGCATTTCGCGGTGTCGATCGGCCTGCTGCGCGAAGGCGTCGCGATTGCCGGGCTGATCTACAATCCCGCCAATGACGAACTCTACATGGCCGAGAAGGGTTCGGGCGCGTTCCTCAACGACAGCCGGCTGCGCGTCGCCGGCCGCAAGCAGCTCAACGAATGCGTCGTCGCCTGCGGCCTGCCGCATATCGGCCGCGGCGACCATGAGCAGTCGCGCAAGGAAATGGCCGCGCTGCAGCCGAAGGTCGCCGGCCTCCGCCGCTTCGGCGCGGCGTCGCTGGATCTGGCCTTCGTCGCCGCCGGCCGGCTCGACGGTTATTGGGAGCGCAATTTGCAGCCGTGGGACATCGCGGCCGGCATCGTGCTGATCAAGGAAGCCGGCGGCACCGTCGGCGACATCCATGGCGGCGACGTGTTGAAGACCGGCAACGTGGTCTGCGGAAATGAATTCGTGAACGGCGAACTGACGAAAATTCTTCGGCCGCTGTGACCGCCGATGGCGCGCCGAC
>JAQGKA010000026.1 GCA_028290355.1 Tardiphaga sp.
CGGGATCGCGGCCTTGCTCTCGATGGTGAGATAGGAAATGCAGCGCCGTGCGTCGAGCTTGTAGGGCGCGGGAAACGCCGACGTCGGACAGATATCGAGACAGGCCTGGCACGAACCGCAATGGTCACGCTCCGCTTCATCGCGCTCGAGCTCCAGCGTGGTGAAGATCGCGCCGAGAAACAGCCATGAGCCGAATTCGCGCGACACCAGGTTGGTGTGCTTGCCCTGCCAGCCGAGCCCGGACGCCTGTGCGAGCGGCTTTTCCATCACCGCGGCGGTGTCGACGAACACCTTGACGTCGCCGCCGGCCCGCGCGATCAGCCAGCGCGCCAGAAGCTTCAGGCGTTTCTTGATCAGATCGTGATAGTCGTCGCCCTTCGCATAGACCGAGATCGCGCCGCGGCTGCGCTGGTTCAGGATCGACAGCGGGTTTTCGTCGGGCCCGTAATTGACGCCGAGCATGATCACCGAGCGCACGTCGCGCCACATCACCTTGGGATCGGCGCGGCGCGCCGGATTGTCGGCGAGCCAGTCCATCTCGCCATGCGCGCCGGCATCGAGGAACGCGTCGAGACGCTGGCGCACGCCGGCGATGGCATCCGGATCGGTGACGCCGATCGAATCGAATCCGAGCGCGCGCGCCTCATCGGCCAATGCGGCCTTGAGAGCGACCGGATCCGGCTTGACGTGCGCGTTCAGAAGTCGAGATCCACATCGGTCCGCGAGGCCGGCACGCCGGCCAGCCATTCGCTCAGCAGCGGGCGGAACGAGGGTCTGGATTTTACCCGCGCGTACCACGCCTTTGCCGCGTCGTCCTCGCTCCATGGCACGTCGCCCAGATAATCGATCGCCGACAGATGCGCCGCGGCGACCAGATCCGCGTAAGTCAGCCGATCGCCGGCGAGAAAGTTCCGCGTCCGCGCCAGCCAGCCGATATAGGCCAGATGATAGCGCACATTGGCGGTGGCGGCGCGAATCACGTCCATCGACGGCGCGCCGCCGCCATAATCCTCGCTCATGAAGCGCTTGTAGATGCGCTCATTGACCAGGGGACCGCTGGCCTCCTCGAAGAATTTCTCGTTGAACCACGCCATCAGCCGGCGCACCTCGATGCGCTCGGCCATCGCTACCGGCAGCAGCCTTCGGTCGCCCATGGCCGGGCCATGGGTTTCGTCGAGGTATTCGGCGATGATGGCGGCATTGGGAATCGGCGGAAAGCCGTCGGTAAGCAGCACCGGCGTGGTTCCCGCGGGATTGAGCACCAGAAACGCCTCGCGCCGGTCCCAGGTCCGTTCTTCCACCAGTTTCACGTCGCGCCCGTACTCGCCGAGAACAAGGCGGATGAAGCGGGAGTGCGGACAGAACGAGTGGTGGTAGAGGGTGTACATGAGGGCCTTGATAGTTATGCGGTCGTTAACAAAACGTCTCGTTTTGACCGGTGGGTGGTAACCCCATCGATGCGCGCCAAACTAGCGAAGCGAACGATTCAGGCAACCCGCGATTGCGAGTTTTTGCGATTGCGGCAGTGCGGGGAATAGGCGAGAAGAACCCGGCTTTTTCAGGCCGGGCGGCGATTCAGAACGGATAAGCACATGATGTCTGATGCGATAAGGGCGGTGATCCTCGGCGTCGTCGAGGGTGTCACCGAGTTCCTGCCGGTCTCCTCCACGGGCCACCTGCTGCTGGCGGAACGATTCTTCGATCTAGGCGAAGACAGTTTCTGGAAAAGTTTTGCGGTACTGATCCAGCTCGGGGCAATCCTCGCGATCCTGGCGATCTATTTCGGAAAATTGTGGCATATCGCGCAGGGCCTGTTCCGCGGCAATGCCGATGCCCGTCGTTTCGTGATCGGGGTGCTGGTGGCGTTTCTGCCCGCAGCCGTCCTTGGCGCCGCGCTGGGCGGCTATATCAAGAGTTACCTGTTCAATCCGTGGGTGGTGTGCTTTTCGCTGATCGTCGGCGGTGCCGTGCTGCTGTGGGTCGATCAGCTCGATCTCGACCCCGACTATGACGATGCCACCAAGTTTTCGCTGCCGATGTATTTCAAGATCGGCTGCGCGCAGTGCCTGGCGATGGTCCCCGGCGTGTCGCGCTCCGGCGCCACCATCGTCGGCGCGATGCTGCTTGGCGCCGACAAGCGCGCCGCGGCGGAGTTCTCGTTTTTCCTGGCGATCCCGACCATGGTCGGCGCCTTCGTCTACGATCTCTACAAGAGCCGCGGCGATCTCTCGCTGGATCACGGCATGACCATCGCGATCGGCTTCGTGGTGTCGTTCATCACCGCCATCATCGTGGTGAAGAGCTTCCTCGGCTACGTCACCCGCCACGGCTTTGCGCTGTTCGCATGGTGGCGCGTCATCGTCGGGACGCTTGGCCTGATCGCGCTGGCGCTGGGGAAGTAGGCGCAGTCACTTTCCGCGGGTTATCCCGGCGTTTGCCGGGACGACCCGTGGAGAAATTCGTAAAAATCAGTGCGCGCCGTTGTGGGCGAACTGGCCGGTAGCACGAAAGCGCCAGAGGTATTGTGGCCCGATCGCTTCCAGCGAATCGGGCGCGATACCGAGACCTTCCAGCGTCAGCCCGGCGGCCTTGGCGGCCTCCGACACCACATTATCGACACGCAGCAGCGCCACCTGGTCCGGCGTCAGCTTCAGCGCGCCCGGCGCGAACTGCAGCGCCATCGCCTGCAGTTTGGCAATGCCGAACGGCACCGGCAGCAGTACCCGCTTGCGCTGGATGGTGGCCAGGATGATCTCGATGATCTCGCGCATGGTCAGCACTTCCGGGCCGCCAAGTTCATAGGTGGCCCCGGCCTGGGTCTTGCCATCGACCGCGTTCGCGACCGCGGTGGCGACATCGCCGACATAGACCGGCTGCATCCTGGTGTCGGCGCCGAACAGCGGCACCACCGGCGACATCCGGGCGAGGCCGGCGAATCGATTCGTGAACAGATCCTCGGGACCGAACACCACGGAGGGCCGCATGACGGTCGCCGAGGGAACGGCTTCCAGCACCGCCTGTTCGCCGGCGGCCTTGGCGCGGGCGTAGCGCGATTCGGAATTGGCGTCGGCACCAATGGCGGAGACGTGCACCATCCGCGCGCCCACGGCGCTGGCAGCCTGGGCGATGGCGCCTGCGCCCTGCGCTTGCACGGCGTCAAAGCTCTGCGCACCGCTCTCGGTGAGGATCCCGACCAGATTGACGGCGATGCTGGCGTCGCGCATCGCCGCGGTGATCGAGGCCGGATAGCGCAGATTGGTCTGCACGGCATGAATCTGGCCGACCCTGCCGAGCGGCTGCAGGTGGCCGGCAAGTTCGGGCCGCCGCACCGCGACCCGGACCCGGTAATCGCGCTTCACGAGCGCGCGGACCACATGCCGACCGAGGAAGCCGGATCCGCCGAAAACCGTGACGAGGGTGTCGATGGGCGCAGCCATGGATCAGTTCCTTGAGCTCAGTCCGAGCGGACAAAACGAGGGCAATTGGGCCGTTTCGCGATACGCCAACCTGCGGAAGCTGTACAGCGGATTTGGGTCGCATCGAAGCAATTTGACAAGCGTGTCACCGATCCGTACTAACCGCCTCCATGCCCAAGCGGCATGCCCAGGTGGCGGAATTGGTAGACGCGCTGGCTTCAGGTGCCAGTAGCTTAACGGCTGTGAAGGTTCGAGTCCTTTCCTGGGCACCACGCTTGATCGCTCTTCAAACGTTTTGAAGGGCTTACGTTGCATCCGGCCCCATTTTTGCTGGGTGGAAAAGAGCAGGTGGAAAAGTTCTGATCCCGAACTGTTCCTCTACGTTCCGGGAAATGGCCTATTTAGGCCCTCGGAAGCTTGCGCAGAAATCAGTTGTAGCTAAGTTCCATTTGAGCTTTAGGTTGCCTGAGGAACTGCGGGACAGGAGCGGCTATGCGCAGGTCGTGAATAGGTCACAAGGCCATTAGACAAACCATCA
>JAQGKA010000209.1 GCA_028290355.1 Tardiphaga sp.
CATTGCAGTAGCTGCCGCCGAAGAATTTTCCGGCAGCATTGTCGGCTTGAAGCTCGACCTGCATGCTGTGCGAACTGGCATTGATCGATTTGGAGATATGCGAGAGCGTCGCGTCGAATTGCACGCCAGGGTATTGCGGCATTTCGAAAGTCGCTTTCATTCCCGGAACAAGCCCTGCCGTAAATGATTGCGGAACCTGCACATAGATGCGGACGCGATGCAGGTCCGACACCTCGAATAGCGCCTGACCGGAACCTCCTCCCGAATTGATCAGCATTCCGAGCTCCACGTTTCGGGCGGTCACCACGCCATCAAAGGGCGCGGCGAGCGTCTTGAACGATTGCATGGCCTCGAGCTGCCGGACGTTGGCTTCGTTGGCGTCGACAACGGCCACCTTCGCTTTCTCGTCGGCGGTGGTCTGGTCCGCAAGCTGCTGGGCGACGATCTGTTTTTGCAACAGGATGTTGTTCCGGTTGGCGGTCAGCGATGCAATTTGATGATTGGCCCTTACACTGGCCAAAGTGGCCTTCGCTTGACCCAGCTGCTGATCGAGATCAGGGGCATCGATGGTGGCCAGTAATTGGCCGGCTTTGACTGAAGATCCAATGTCGTGATCCCAGCTCTTCACGTAGCCGTTCACCCGCGCAAAGATAGCAGCCCTGTTGAAGGGCTGGATATTGCCTGGCAGCGTCAGCGTTTGATGCGTGCCGCCGGGGATCAGTTGAGCAAGGGCAACGGTCGGGATTGCTTGCGTATTCGTCCACTGCACGACTTCCTGCTTGCTCTGCGCGCGGGTTATGAAGCCGTAGCCGACCACAGCGCTGGCTAGGAGAACCGCGGCAGTGGCGACCGTAAGGAGGCTCCGCCGACTTGGAGCTTTGATGTCTTCCGAGGGCATTTTGTTTGTTCTCTGCTCAATGCGAGGGTGAGGTTGCGGCGTCGGCCTGATTTGCGGTGTCAGGCTGTCGGGCGTGCACCAGGCTGAAGATGGTGGGCACCAAAAACAGGGTGGCGCAGGTGGCGAAGATCAGCCCGCCGATCACGGCACGCCCCAATGGTTGGTTCTGTCCGGGCTCGATCGCCATCGGCAGCATGCCGATGACCATGGCAAGCGCCGTCATCAGCACCGGGCGAAACCGCGAAGCGCCCGCCTCGAACGCAGCCGCCGTGGCATTCGCGCGCGCCGCCATCCGTTCGCGGGCAAAGCTGATCACCAAAATGCTGTTAGCGGTTGCCACACCCATGCACATGATGGCGCCGGTGAGCGCTGGGACGGAAAGCGTCGTTCCAGTTCCGAACAGAATCCAGACGATGCCGGCCAATGCGGTCGGCAGCGCCATGACGATGACAAAGGGATCGATCCAGGATTGAAAGTTGATGACGATCAACAGGTAGATCAGCACGATCGCCGCCGCGAGGCCGACGAAGAGCTGCTGATACGCACTTGTCATCGTGCTCACCTGGCCACGTAACGCGACGCTCGCGCCCTTGGGGAGATCTTTCGCGGTGTCGTGGATCGCCTTTTGAATGTCGGATGCGAGCGCACCGAGGTCCCGCCCCTGCGGCGTTGCAAAGATGTCGATCACCGGCTGCACGTTGTAGTGCGACACGACAGCGTTGCTGTTGCTACGCTGGACCTGCGCCAGGCCGCCCAGGAGCTGGGTATTGGCAGCGGCTGCGGATGTCACCGGAATGTTCTGCAGACCGCTCATCGAGTTGATATCGCGCTGCGGGGTCTGGACCGAGACCGCGTAGGACACGCCGTTGGTCGGATTCAGCCAATAGGTCGGGGCGGACTGCGAGCTTCCCGACAGCGTCGTCAGCATGGCGGTAGCAACGTCCTTTTCGGTGAGGCCGACCAGCGAGGTCAGCGAGCGGTCGACATTGACGTCAAGGGTCGGCTGCTGAAACGCCTGCTGGATGCGCGCATCGGCGATGCCGGGGATCGCTCTGACTTTCGTCAACAGTGCATTTGCGTATTTGCGATTGGCCACAAGATCTCTGCCGGCCACCTGCAGGTCGATCGGCGCCGGCACGCCGAAGTTCAGGACCTGGCTAACGATATCCGCCGGAAGGAAAGCAAAACTCGTGCCGGGGAACTGCTGCGGCAGCTTCTCGCGCATTGCCTTGATGTAGTCGTCGGTAGGCGCATGATTGGGCTTGAGGCTGATCAAGATGTCGGCATCGCCGACGCCGATGGTACCGGAGTTGTTGTAGGCCATGTTGATGCCGCTGACCGTGAGCCCGATGTTGCTCACGATGCCGTCGAGTTCGCCTGACGGAATGATGCCGTGAATGGCGGTCCCGACCCGGTCGGTCAGGCTGGTCGTTTCCTCTATCCGCGTTCCCGTCGGCGCCCGGATATGAAGTTTTATCTGGCCGCCATCCACAGTCGGGAAGAAGTCCTGGCCGAGATAGGGCGCAAGGCCGAACGACAAGATGCTGAAAGCCAGGAACCCGGCGATCAGCTTGATCCGGTTCCGCAGACAGAGCTGCAGCAGACCGAGATAGGTTTTGCGCACGTTTTCGAACATGTGTTCGAAGCCGCGCTGGAAGCGTGCGAGCGGGTTGCGGCTGGCTTTCGCATGAGCGGCTTCATCGGACGAGCCGTGGACGTGTTGATGGCGCAACAGATAGTTGGCCAGCGTCGGCACCAGCGTGCGCGACAGCACATAGGAGGCCGCCAGCGCGAGCATCACGGCTTCGGCGAGTGGCCGAAACAGGTAACCGGCGACGCCGCCGAGCCCGAACATCGGCACGAAGGCGATGCAGATGCACAGCAGCGACACCGTCGCCGGCACAACGATCTGGTGCGCGCCGTCGAGAATGGCGGGCTCGATCTCCTTGCCCTGCTCAAGATGCCAGTTGATGTTCTCGATGGTAACGGTGGCGTCGTCGACGAGAATTCCGACCGCGAGCGCCAGACCGCCGAGCGTCATGACATTGATGGTCTCGCCCAGCAGCGAAAGGCCGGTCAGCGCGGCCAATATCGCCAGCGGGATTGAGAGCGTGATGATGAGGGTTGAGCGCCAGCTTCCAAGGAACAGCAGGATCATCATCCCGGTCAGCACTGCCGCGATGACTCCTTCCCTGACGACACTGGATACCGCATCGGTCACGAAAACCGATTGATCACCCACTGCCGTCAGCTTCAAGCTGCTCGGTAGCGTCTGCGATACCGAAGGCAGCAGGCTCTTGACGCCGTTGATGATATCGAGCGTCGAGCTGGCGCCCGCCTTCATGACGGTCAGCAGCACGGCGCTGGTGCCATTGACGTGAACGGCGTTGGTCTGCGGCGGAC
>JAQGKA010000242.1 GCA_028290355.1 Tardiphaga sp.
TACGGCGCCCGCGAGGTTCATCGGCGGCGAGCCGAGGAAGCGCGCGACAAAGGTGTCGGCCGGCTCCCAGTAGACATCGAGCGGAGCGCCGATCTGCGCCACCTTGCCGGCATTCATGACGCAGATCCGCGTCCCCATGGTCATGGCCTCGACCTGATCGTGAGTGACGTAAATCATCGTCGATCCCAGCCGCTTGTGCTGCTTGATGATCTCGCTGCGGGTGTTGACGCGCAAAGCGGCGTCGAGGTTCGACAGTGGCTCGTCAAACAGGAACACCATCGGCTCGCGTACCATGGCGCGACCCAGCGCCACGCGCTGGCGCTGGCCGCCGGACAACGCGCTGGGCTTGCGCTCCAAGAGCGGCGTCAGCCCGAGGATGGAGGCGGCATCGTTGACGCGGCGCTCGACTTCAGCGGCGGCGAACTTGCGGCGGCGCAGGCCGAAGGCAAGATTCTCTGCGACGCTCATGTGCGGATAGAGCGCATAGGACTGGAACACCATGGCGATGTCACGATCCTTGGCCGGCACCTGGTTGACGACGCGGTCGCCTATGGAGAGCTTGCCGGAGCTGATCTCCTCGAGCCCCGCGATCATCCGCAGGGTGGTCGACTTGCCGCAGCCGGACGGTCCGAGCAGCACCATGAACTCGCCGTCGGCGATGTGGATATCCACCTTATCAACGACGACTGGACCGGTCGGCCCGTATTGCTTGGTGAGTTTATCGAGCGTGACGACGGCCATGGCTGCCTCTTACTTGATTGCGCCGGCAGTCATGCCGCGAATGAGTTTTTCGGAGAAAAAGATGTAGACGATGATCACCGGGATGACCGAAATCATCACGCCGGTGGCGATCATCCCAATGTCCTGGAAGTGATCGCCCATGAAGGCGCGGATCCCGACCGGCAGCGTACGCTTATCGGGATCGGTGATCAGCACCACCGCGAACAAAAACTCGTTCCAGAGCTGGATAAAGTTCAGGATCAACGTGGTGGCGATCGCCGGCATGCCGATCGGCAACACGATGCGACGGAAGATTTCAAGGTCGCCGTAGCCGTCGATCTTGGCGGCGTCGAACAGGTCCTGCGGGATGCGGGCGAAGAAGCCTTCCAGCAGATAGACGGTCAGCGGCAACTGTAGCGAGACATAGACCAGCGTCAGTCCGAGCAGGCTGTTATAGAGATTGTAATCGACCAGGATCTGATACAGCGAGATCAGCGTGATCTGCGGCGGGAAGATGATCGACGAAAACAGGATGCCGTAGACCAGCCGGTTGCCGCGAAACCGATAGCGTGCCAGCGCATGAGCCGCGGCGGCCCCGAACAAGGTCACCACAGCGACGGCGCTGACCACGACGATAGTCGAATTCCAGAAATAGGTTGCGAAGTCGGAGTCGACCCAGGCGATCCGAAACTGCTCCCAATGAAAGACTTTCGGAAAGGCATAGTGATCGGTGCTGATCTCGGCGGTGGTGCGCACCGACATCGTCGCCAGCCACAGGAACGGCCCGAGCGTGTAGAACGTATAGATGCCCAGCACGAGAGCGAGTGCACCGCGGCTAAAGAACCGCGGCAACGGTGCGCGTTCCGCAAGCGTATTGGCCACGGTCAGTACTCCAGGCGTTCGCGGGTCGCCAGCAGGCGATTGAGAATGACGACGGCGGCGCAGACCACGACGAACCACACCGAGGCGATCGCCGAGGGATAACCGAGATCGAACGTATTCCAGTTGAAGGCGCGCTTGTAAACGTAGGTCGAGACCGTCTCGGTCGCCCACAGCGGGCCGCCCTGGGTCATGATCCACACTAGGTCGAAGATCTTCATCTTGCCGATGAAGGCCAGAATATAAAGGTTCAGCAACGTCGGCCGCAGCATCGGCACGATGACGTAGCGCAGCTTGGCGCCCCAGCCGCAATTATCCAGTTCGGATGCTTCCAGCACTTCGCTCGGCAGCGAATGGATCGCCGCAAGGCATACCACCATGTTGAAGCCGGCCCATTTCCAGGCGTGGGTGACAATCAAAGCGGCAAGCGCGAAGTGCGGATCACCAAGCCACGAGGTCACCAGCGCATCGAGCCCGATGGCGCGCAGCGCGAGGTTCACGACGCCCCAGTCGTAATTGTAAATCCACGTCCACAGGATCGCGACCACCACGTAAGAAAGCAGCACCGGTGTGAACCAGGCGACACGCAGGAAGCGCGCGAACGGCACGCCGGCATAGAGTGCGAGCGCCAGCAACAGGCCGGTGGTGACATCGAGCACCGGCGCGATGAACGACCAGATGAACGTATTGCGCACCGAGATCCAGAATGTCTCGTCCGACATCAAGGCACGGTAATTATCGAGACCGACAAACGTCGCATCGAGCCCTTCGATGGTAAAGAAGCTGTCGTAGAAAGTCCGGAACGCCGGATAGGCCGTGAGACCGACATAGATCGCCAGTGCTGGAAACAGAAAGACGACCAGAACCCACCAGCTTGCCCGGCGCGGATCAGCCAGCGAGGAGGCGTTGGACGCGCCCTCGCTGGCCTTGAAAGACATGTCGGTGGTGGTCATGATTCTCTCAGCTCTTGAAGCAGGCGCCGTCCATCTTTTCCGCGGCTTCCTGAACGCTCAGGAGCCCGGCGGGAAAGGCGTTGTTCATCACCTGGGTGTAGGTTTCCGCACACTTCGCGCGGTAGTACAGCAGCGGCGTGCCGAAGAAGTATTTGACGCCCTTGTTGCGCGCGTTCAGATCGGCAAAATAGTCCTTGCGCGGGCTGTTGATCTTGGCGGGATCGGACTTCAGGCCGGTCTGCAGCGAGACCTGCTCCATCCACTTGGTGCCGTTCTCGACCGTCGCCATCGACTTCATCAGCGCGCCGGCGCAATCCTTGTTCTTGCTCTTCGAATACATCACGAAGCTGCCGGCCACTGCGAGGGTCTTGCACTCCGGGCAGGCGCCCTTGTCCATCGCCGGGAACTGCATGATGCCGAGCGAGAAATTCGCCGGCATGCCGCCGCCTTCCGGCGGCGCGAAGGCGCGTCCGGTAAACCAGCTCGGGTCGGGGAAGGTCAGCGCGCCAGGCGTGTTGTAGAAGTAGAAGTGCGACTCGCCGAGCTTCAAGGTCGAGAAGCTCTTCGGATAGGCGCCGGCATCGATCAGCGCCTTCATCCAGGTCATCACTTCGACGACGCGCGGATCCTTGAACGACAGCTTGCCGTCGAGCAGCTTGCCATAGTCCTCCGTGCCAAGCTTGCGCAGCAGCGACTCGAACAGCAGTAGCCCGCCCGGGAAGGGACGATCGCCGACGCCCTGCGATACCGGGGTGATGCCGGCGGCAACGCCCTTCTTCACCAGATCGGTGAACTGCTCCTGAGTGAGCTGGAACGACGCCGGCACGTCGACGCCGACCTTCTTGACCGCGTCCTTGTTGTAGTACAGCTCGACCGTATAGGCCTCGACCGGCAGGCCGTAGACCTTGCCCTTGGCGGTCCAGGCCGGCTTCGACCAGTCTTCGTACTGCGCCAGATCGACATAGTTATCCAGCGGCTCAAGGAAGCCACCGGCGAGGAATTCTGGCTGGTCCGGCTCCATGTAGAAAATGTCCGGCGCCTGGCCGGTACGCACCGCGGACTTCGCCTGGGTGTAGAGATCGGCCTTGGGAATGAAGCTGAGCTTCACCGAGCAAGCCTTGTTGGCGGCCTCGAAGTCTTTCACCCGGGCCGTCACCCAATCCTTCTTGGCCGGCT
>JAQGKA010000246.1 GCA_028290355.1 Tardiphaga sp.
TCGTCAGCATCATCGGCGCGTCGATGCTCATTTTCGTGATCTCCCGCATGTCGGGCGATCCGATCGTGCTGCTGTTGCCGGTCGATGCGCCGCAGGCCGCGATCGACGCGATGCGCGAGACCATGGGGCTCGATCGGCCGATCTGGATGCAATACCTGATTTTCGCCGGCAAGGCGCTGACCGGCGATTTCGGCAATTCCTATCGCTGGCAGATGCCGGCGCTGAACCTGGTGCTGGACCGGCTGCCCGCTACGATCGAACTGGCGTTCGCCGCACTGCTGTTCTCCATCGCTCTGGCGGTGCCGCTCGGCGTGCTGTCAGCAGTGCACCGCGGCGGCTGGATTGACACTTTCGGCAAAGGCTTTGCGATGCTGGGGCAGGCGATGCCGGGCTTCTGGGTCGGGCTGCTCTTGATCCTGATCTTCTCGGTGCAGCTGAACTGGCTGCCGGCGTTCGGCGCAGGTGGCGTCTCGCACATCATCCTGCCGGCCATTGCGCTGGGCTGGTATCCAGTAGCGGCGCAAACCCGCATCATCCGCTCGGCAATGCTGGACGTAATGGACAGCGACTACATTCGGATGGGCCGCGCGCTCGGGGCCCCGGAACGGCTGCTGGTGTGGAAATACGCCTTCCGCAACGCCGCCGTGCCGCTGGTCACCGTGCTTGGCGTCTATTTTGCCTCGATGCTCGGCGGCGCCTTCGTCGTCGAGGTGATCTTCGCGTGGCCCGGCCTTGGCCGCACCGTGGTGGAGGCCGTGTTCGCTCGCGATTTCCCGGTGGTGCAGGCCGGCGTGCTGTTCACCTCGGTGCTGTTCGTGGTGTCGAACCTGCTGGTCGATCTCAGCTACGGGATCATCGATCCGAGGATTCGTCATGGTTGATATGGACGTCTCCTACGCTGAAATATCCAGCTCGCCCTCGCAGCGCATGATGCGCAGCCTGTTCGGCCGCGGCATTCCCTATTGGTCACTGCTGATCTTCGGCCTCGTGGTGATTGCGGCGATCGGCGGCGAGAATATCGCCCCGCACGATCCGAACGGACTCGACCTCGGTTCGGCGTTCAAGCCGCCATCCTGGCTGGAGGGCGGGTCGATCGATTATCTGCTCGGCACCGACAACCTCGGCCGTGACATCTTCAGCCGCATGATCGCCGGCGCGCGCGTCACGCTCACGGTGGCCGTCTACGCCATCGTGATCTCGGGCGGCATCGGCGCGCTGATCGGCATGATCGCCGGCTATTTCGGCAAAATTGTCGATACCTTCATCATGCGGCTGGTCGATATCCAGATGTCGATTCCGTCGCTGGCGCTGGCGCTGGTGATCGCCACGGTGCTGTCGCCCAGCCTGACCACGGTCATTGTGGTGATCTCCATCACTTACTGGACTTGGTATGCCCGCATCATCCGCGGCGAGATACTGTCGCTGAAGGAACGCGACTACGTCGCATTGGCCAAGGTGGCGGGCTGCTCGACCACCACCATCTTCGTGCGCCACCTGCTGCCAAACATCCTCAACACGCTGTTGGTGCTGGCGTCGTTGCAGGTCGGGCAGGTCATCATTTTCGAGGCATCGCTGAGCTTTCTCGGTCTGGGCATCCAGAGCCCCGACGTGTCATGGGGATTGATGCTGGCGGATGCCCGCAACTACATCGGCAATGCCTGGTGGGCGATCACGCTGCCCGGCGTGGCGATCATGCTGACCTGCCTGTCCGCCAACCTGATCGGCGACTGGCTGCGCGACACGCTCGATCCCAAGCGAAGGCAGCTTTGACATGACAGATGCTGCCATTATCCCGGCTCCAATGCAGAAGCCGCCCTTGCTCAAGGTCGAGAACCTCAAGACGTATCTCTATCTCAAACGCGGCGTTGTGCGCGCGGTGGACGGCGTCGATCTCGAGGTCGCCGAAGGCGAGACGCTGGGCATCGTCGGCGAATCCGGATCCGGCAAGACTATGACGAGCCTGTCGATGCTGCGGCTGTTGCCGAAGCCGAGCGGCCGCATCGTCGAGGGCTCCATCACGCTCGATGGCACTGATCTGGTAAAGCTCAGCGAAGACGAGATGGTGCGGGACTGGCGCGGTCGCCGCATCTCCATGGTGTCGCAGGATCCGCTGACATCGCTCAATCCGGTTTTCAGCATCGGCGATCAGGTCGGCGCGCCGTTTCGCTACCACAAGCTCGCGCAGGGGCGCGGCGCGGTTCGTAAGGCCGTGGAAGCGGTGCTGGCGCGCGTCCGCATCCCTTCGCCCGCAAAACGTATCGACGATTATCCGCATCAGTTCTCCGGCGGCATGCGTCAGCGTGTGGTTACAGCGATGGCGATTGCCTGTTCGCCGCGGCTGCTGATCGCCGACGAGCCGACCAGTGCCCTTGACGTCACCATCCAGGTGCAGATGATGGAGCTGTTCCGCGAGCTGCAGCGCGACAGCGGCGTCGGCATCATCATGATCACCCACGATCTCGGCGTCGCCGCCGGCATCTGTCATCGCGTCGCGGTGATGTATGCGGGGCGGGTGGTGGAAAGCGGCGACGTCCGCGAGATCTTCCGCAATCCCGCGCATCCTTATACGCGCGGGCTGCTGAATTCGATTCCGCATCTCGGCCGCAAGCGACGCCGGCTCGAAGCCATTGCCGGCCAGCCGCCAAGCTTGATCGACCCGCCCCGCGGTTGTCGCTTCGCGGCGCGTTGCCCGCAGAAGATGGCGCGATGCGACGACTATCCGCCGCAATTCGAGGTCGCCACCGGTCACAAGGCCGCGTGCTGGCTGGCGGAGCCTCGTTCATGACGATGACAATGCCCGATACAGCAGTCGCGGCGACCGCCCCGCTGCTCGAAATCCGCAACCTGACCAAGCGCTTCAACGCACATGGCGGCGGCGTGGTGCGGGCGGTGGAGAATGTCAGCTTCTCCATCGGCCGTGGCGAAACCTTTGCGCTGGTCGGCGAGTCCGGTTGCGGCAAGACCACGCTGACCAAACTGGTGCTCGGGCTGGAGAAGCCGACCTCCGGCGAGATCCTGTTTCACGGCGCCGATCTGGCGACCGCGTCGTCGAAGGCGATGCACGGTTATCGGCGCCAGGCGCAGGCGGTGTTTCAGGACCCGTATTCGTCACTCAATCCGCGCATGCGCGTGAGCAAGATCATTGCCGAGCCGCTGATGGCGCATGGCATCGGTGATCGCGACAGCCAGCGGGCCCGGGTACTGGAGATGCTCGATGTCGTCGGTCTGCCGAAGACCGCCGCCGATCTCTATCCGCATGAATTCTCCGGCGGCCAGCGCCAGCGCGTGGCGATTGCGCGGGCACTGTCGCTGAAGCCAGCTTTCATGGTGCTCGACGAGCCGATTTCTGCGCTCGATGTGTCCGTGCGCGCCCAGATCCTTAACCTGCTGGCCGACATCCAGGACGAATTTGGGCTGACCTATCTGATCGTGGCCCACGATCTGGCGCTGGTGGAGCATTTCAGCTCCAGCGTCGGCGTGATGTACCTCGGCAGCATGGCCGAGCTTGGCCCGACCGAGTCCGTTTTCTCGCATCCGAAGCATCCCTACACCCAGGCGTTGCTGGCTTCGGTGCCGCGGCCCGATCCGGACCACCGCGCGCCGGTCGGCGTCATCTACGGCGAGATCGGCAGCGCGATGGCGCCGCCGCCGGGCTGCAAGTTTCACCCGCGCTGCCCCTATGCAGTCGACATCTGCAAGACCACGCCGCCGGTTGATCGCGAACTGGCGCCGGGCCAGCTCGTGGCCTGCCATCTCGCCGAAACCATCGTTCCGCCTGTCCAGTCGTCCATCGCTCCCCTCTGATGAGTACGCTTATGTCGCCACAACAAACCATCAATGAAAAAGACTATCTCGACGCGCTGCAGGGCCTCTATGCGAATGCCTGGCCCAAGGGGCTTGCCCGAGAGACCGTTTATTCTCTCGGTGAGAAGCCGCTGACCGACTATCTGCGAACCTGGTCGCGGCTGCAGCCGGACAAGCCGGCGGTGATCTTCTACGGCGCCGTCACCACCTATGGCGAGCTCGACCGCCAGAGCGACCTGTTCGCAACGTTGCTGGCGCAGATGGGCGTGAAGAAGGGCGACCGCGTGTCGGTGTTCATGCCGAACTGTCCGCAGTTTCACATCGCGTTTTTCGGGATCCTGAAGCTCGGTGCAGTGCATTGCCCCGTCAGCCCGCTGTCGAAGGCCTATGAGCTCGGCTATCAGGTCGGCGATTGCGGCTCGGAAACCATTGTTGCTCTCGACCAGCTGATGTCGGTGGTGCGTGAGGTTCTGGCCGAAACGAAACTGCGTCGCATCATCGTCACCAGCTTCATCGACGCAATGCCAGCGGAGCCGAGCATTCCCGCGCCATCGGCGACCCTCGCGCCGAAGATCGCCTGCGCAGACGCTGTCGACATGATGCCGGCACTGGCGAAGATCGATGCACCGTCGTTTCCCGAAGGCGCATCGCTAGATGACATCGCGGCGCTGAACTATACCGGCGGTACCACCGGCATGCCGAAGGGCTGCATCCACACTCAGCGCGACATGATCTACACGGTGGCGTCGAACACCTCGCTGGCGCCGCCGCCAGCCACCTCTGTCTCGCTGAGCTTCTTTCCGGAGTTCTGGATTGCCGGCGAGAATAGCTGCCTGATCTTCCCGGTGTTCAACGGCACGACGCTGGTCCTGCTGACTCGATGGGATCCGGTGGCCGTGATGGCTGCGATCCAGCTCTACAAGGTGACGGCGACGGCAATGCCGGTCGACGGCGCGCTGGAGATCATGGATCATCCGCGCTTCGGCGAGTTCGATCTCAGTTCGCTCAGCAATGTCCGCGTGGTGTCGTTCGTCAAGAAGCTCAACATGGATTATCGCCGCCGCTGGCAGACGCTGGTCGGTACGGTACTCGCGGAATCCGCCTGGGGCATGACCGAGACCCACACCTCGGACA
>JAQGKA010000251.1 GCA_028290355.1 Tardiphaga sp.
AAGGTCGAGAAGCATCACCACGAAGTGGCCTCGGCCCAGCACGAACTCGGCATGAAGTTCGATACGCTGACCTACATGGCCGACCAGATGCAGATCTATAAGTATTGCATCCATCAGGTCGCGCACATCTACGGCAAGACCGCCACCTTCATGCCGAAGCCGGTCTACGGCGACAACGGCTCGGGCATGCATGTGCACCAGTCGATCTGGAAGGACGGCAAGCCGGTGTTCGCCGGCAACAAATATGCCGACCTCTCCGAAACCTGCCTGTTCTACATCGGCGGCATCATCAAGCACGCCAAGGCCATCAACGCCTTCACCAACCCGTCGACCAACTCCTACAAGCGTCTGGTCCCGGGCTATGAAGCCCCCGTGCTGCTCGCCTACTCCGCGCGCAACCGTTCGGCCTCCTGCCGCATCCCCTACACCACCAACCCGAAGGCCAAGCGCGTCGAGGTCCGTTTCCCCGATCCGATGGCCAACCCCTATCTCGGCTTCGCCTCGATGCTGATGGCCGGCCTCGACGGCATCAAGAACAAGATCGATCCGGGTCCGGCGATGGACAAGGATCTCTACGACCTTCCGAAGGAAGAATTGAAGTCGATCCCGACGGTGTGCGGTTCGCTCCGCGAGGCGCTCGAGAATCTCGACAAGGACCGCGGCTTCCTCAAGAACGGCGGCGTGTTCGACGACGACTTCATCGACGCCTACATCGAGCTGAAGATGACCGAAGTGATGCGCTACGAAATGACCCCGCATCCGGTCGAATTCGACATGTACTACTCGCTGTAAGCTTCGCTGGCGGGACTTTCCCGCCAGCGTTACGGCAAACCAAAGGCGCTCCGGCAACGGGGCGCCTTTTTCGTGGGCCGGAACCAACGGTCGCCCCGGAAGTCGTCCCCGCTTGATCCCGGGCGGTTTTGGCGAAACAGTACATCGGCATCGACCGAGAAGGATTTTCACGTGCCCCTTGAAGAAAATGGCCAGACGCGCAGCGATTGGGCCTGGTCGATCGCCGTCGGCGGCATTGCCACGGTGGCCTTCGCGATCTTCGTGCTGTTCGCCTGGTATTTCTCCGCCACGCTGTTCCTGATCTTCGCCGGCATCCTGCTCGGTGTCGGACTGAACGCCCTGACCGAATTGTTCGGCCGTGTCATGGGCGGCCCGCACGCTCTGCGCCTGACCGCAGTCTGCCTGATATTGGCAGCACTGCTGGGTGGGATCGTGTTCCTCGGTGGCTCGACTATTGCGGAACAGACGAAAGTGCTTAGCACCACGCTGAAGTCGCAGGTCGGCAACGTGAAATCCTTCCTGGAGCGCCACGGCGTCGATACCAGCTACCTCGACTTCGGCAGTACCACCGCCGATACAGACGTCCCGGCGAAGCCGGCAGCGCCGCCCCCGGCAACGGAGTCAAAGACCAACAACCTGCCGAGCGCCAGCGCCTTTGCGTCGAGCGGCGGCGCGATCGTCAGCCAGACGCTCAAGATCATCCTCGGCGCGGTCGGTGCGCTCGGCAATTTCTTCATCGTGCTATTTCTCGGCCTGTCGTTCGCGGCGCAGCCGAGCGTCTACCGCAAGGGCGTGTTGCAACTGACGCCCAGGAAATATCGCGCTGACATGACCGACATCGTCGACCGGATCAGCGATACGCTGGAGCGCTGGCTGATCGCGCAGATGATCACCATGGTAGCGGTCGGCGCAGTGACCTGGATCGGCCTGATGCTGATCGGCGTCCCCAGCGCCTTCATCCTCGGCGTCCAGGCCGGATTGCTAGCCTTCATCCCGACCGTCGGCGCGCTGCTCGCCGGGCTGATCGTGGTGCTCGCCAGCCTCGCCTCCGGCTGGGTCGCCGCGGCCAGCGCACTCGTGTTGTTCCTCGGCGTCCACGCCATGGAAAGCTACGTGCTGACGCCGATCCTGCAGCGGCAGGCGCTCGACATCCCCGCCGCCACGCTGTTCGCGTTCCAGATCATGCTGGGCGTGGTTTTCGGCGTCTGGGGACTTGCACTGGCGCTGCCGGTGCTGGCGATCATCAAGGTGGTCATCGACTTCATGCGCGAGGACGACGACGCGTCATCCTCGCCGGTGGCCAAGGCGGCCTGAGCCGCGGTTCAGGTCGTCAGCACCGTCTCGGTATGCTCGACTTCGGGGGGCGCGGCGAAATACGATCCGACCAGGGCGCGCCACTCGGCGAAATCGGCGGAGCCGCGGAAATCCACCGTGTGATTTTCCAGCGTTTCCCATTTTGCCATCAGCCGATAACGCGACGGTTTTTCGACCGACTTGTGCAGTTCGAATCCCTTGCCGCCCTTGGCACGCAGGAACAGCGGACGCGCTTTCGCGACCGCGGCTTCAAAATCCTTTTCGGTGCCCGGCTTGACGTCGATTTGTGCGATTTCGGTGATCATGATGGCGCGGCCCTTCGTTGCGGTCGCTGTGTTTAGCGCAAACGCCCGGCGGGGAGAAGCTTGGCCCCGCGCAGCAGAAAGGCGCCTCGCGGCGCCTTGCTGCATCATCCTCGTCGCCGATCAGGCGAACAGAAGCACGGCGCCCGCTATCATCAGGCTACAGCCGACGAAGGCGATCATCGGCCAGCGGCTGCGCTGTGCCCCGTAGCGGCCTTGCGCACGGCGCTCGGTGATGACAGCGGTCTCGTATTCGTCGGAACTCGAGAACATGCAGGCAAAGCCACTGCGTGCTGAAGCGGCGGCCGCTTCAAGCGACATCAGAGCGGAGTTCGAAGCGGTATCGTGCGATGTAATCATGCCACGACAATACGGATCGAATGGTAAACAGATCCTTAGCGCACGCTTGAGGCGGTCATGGTGACGCCGCCGCGCACCACGCTGGCGGATTTCGGTGGGACGATTTGCCCCGCGACATTGCGCCTTCCCTGCTCCAGCGACAGCGGCTGCTCTTCCGCAACCTGAACCCGGTTGCGACCGCCGCGCTTGGCCTGATACAGCGCCGTGTCAGCCGCAGCGAGCAGCACTTCGAGTTCGGTGCCGGCGGGACCGCCGGCGACGCCGATGCTGACGGTGGTCACCACCGGCGCGTCATCGACCTCTATGCCGCACGTTGCAAAGGATTCACGTACACGCTCCGCTGCGTGCAGCGCTTCTTCGAGATTGCACGGCAGCATCGCCGCAAATTCCTCGCCGCCGATCCGGCCGGAAAGGTCGCTGATGCGTAGCGTATGGGTGATGACCGTCGCGAACAGCTTGAGAATCTCGTCGCCGGCCGGATGGCCGAAGCGGTCGTTGATCGACTTGAAATGGTCGATATCGAAAATCATCACCGTAATAGGTCGTCCCGCCTTGGCCTCGCGCTCGATCATGCGCGCGGTGGCTTCGGAGAATCCACGGCGATTGAACATGCCGGTGAGTGGATCGCAGGAGGCCGCAGCTTTGTGCGTACTCACGGTGCGCTCCGACACCAGCATGAAGATCACAAACACGGTGCCGACAGCGTAGAGCACGAGCTCGATGGCGAACGCCGTGCCCCAGACGCTGTTGTGGAAATTGTTTTGGTCCGCCTGCAGCAGATCGCCAAGCAGGATCGGCAGCATCAGCGCGAAGCCATGCAACAGCGGCACCAGGATGGTCGGCCAGCGCCTCTGCATCGATTTGCGCCGCTCCGACCACAGCTCGCTGGCGGTCAGTACCGCATACAACGCGACGATGCCGGCACCGATGGTCATGCGCAGCGCCGACGCCTCCGGCGGCAGACTGACGATCGCCGCGATCCAGGCCAGCGCGCCCAGGAATAGACCGGCCCAACTCGGCTGGCGGCCATGGAAGACGCGCGCGGCGTTCCACACCATGCCACAGGCGACGAAGCCTAGGGCATTGCAGGCCAGCGACAGCGCCTCGCCCAGCATCGTGCCGGCAAGCGTCCACAGCGCCACGGAGACCGCGCCCAGCAAATAGGCAAAGCCCCACCAGTACAGCGCGGGGATCTTCTCCTGCCGTCCGAAGAATAACAGCATCCCACCCAGCATCGCGGCAACCAGGGTTGCTACCAGATAGAGAGTGGACGAATCGAGCGACATGTTGGGGCCACCGGCGATTGTTGCAGGATTTCCGTCGTTTGCGACGGAATGGCAGTCTCGCGCCATCGGCAAGCATATGAGGGTACCGATTGGAAAACCGTTTGCGCGCGTGCAAAAGTTTTCACGAAAAACTGGATCAATTCGTCTGCATCTGGAACACGAAAAAGGGCGCCCGAAGGCGCCCTTTCGAATTGTATGCATCGCTTTCGCGACAAATTTGAACGAAGCGGTTAGCGCTTCGAGAACTGGAAGGACTTGCGGGCTTTCGCCTTGCCGTACTTCTTGCGCTCGACGACACGCGAGTCGCGCGTCAGGAAGCCGCCCTTTTTCAGGACGCCGCGCAGATCCGGCTCGAAGCACGTCAGCGCCTTCGAGATGCCGTGACGCACCGCGCCCGCCTGTCCCGACAATCCGCCACCGGCAACGGTGCAGATCACGTCATACTGGCCGGCACGGGCTGCGGCGACCAGCGGCTGCTGGATCAACATGCGAAGCACGGGACGTGCGAAGTACACTTCGACTTCGCGGGTGTTGACGAGGATCTTGCCGGCGCCCGGCTTGATCCAGACACGGGCAACCGCGTCCTTGCGCTTGCCGGTCGCGTAAGCGCGGCCCTGCTTGTCGATCTTCTTGACGTACTTCGGCGCATCCGGTGCGGACACCTTCAGCGACGACAGCTGATCGAGAGACTGCATGGTATCCGACATTATGCGGCCCTCTTGTTCTTGCGGTTCAACACGCCAACATCAAACGGTTCGGGCTGCTGCGCTTCGTG
>JAQGKA010000264.1 GCA_028290355.1 Tardiphaga sp.
ACGACACACATCGGTGCAGGCAGTAAAACGGCAGGAGCGTTTCCATGAACCACTCGATTTACAGCGCAGATCGCATGACCCACCTCAAGGTGGTGATCGTTGCTCTGATCGCCGGAATCTTCGTGGCGGGTTTTGGAATTTCGGCCCGGTTCAACTCTGACGACGGCTACACGCAGACCGCGCGCGTGGTCAAAGCCGGCAAGCCCGTCGCGATCGGCAATGCGAACGCCAATCTGGTTCGCTAAGCAATTCAGGAATTCACGTGGCGATGTCCCCCAAGGTCGTCACGTGAGTATAGAAGCTTCCACTTCCCCCCGAGTGGACTTCGAATGAAAAACGCCCGCTCCCCACGGGCGTTTTTCTTTTGAGCTATCGAGATCAGCGCGCCGGCGCGGGCGGGACGGTTTCGATCAGCTTGCCGGTGAACACGATCGGGCCGGTAGCCGCCCCGGTCGGCGAACCACCTTCGGGCTCGACGGTGACGGCGTAGGTTGCCTGATTCACCGTGTCCGGGTCGTAGGCGGCAAGCGCAGCCCGTGTCGTAAAGTCGTTGCTGCCGATCACGCCCAGCGAGCGCGGGCGCTGCAGCTTGTCCGACACGATCCAGAGTTCATAGCTTTTGCCGGGTTGCGGCGTCGCGCCGACTTTTCGCACCGTAAAATTCTTCGTGCCGGCATCGACCGTCAGGATGAACGCAGGTGAACTGCCGTCAGTCTGCAGCAGAGCGACGTATTGCGCAGGCGCGGTGGCGGGGGCAAGTGGCGCTGACGGCTGAACCTGTGCGACCTGCGGCGTCGCTTTTGGACGCAGACCGTTGGGAAGCAGTTCGGGGCGATAGGCCTGCACGGCAATCATGGCGACAAGTGCGGCCGCGATTGCTGTCATGCCGGCGGCAACATTGCGCCAGCGCTTTGCCTGCTGCGAGAACGCAAGCACGTTCGCGCTCTCCACGGTCGGAGTATCACTGTTATCATTGGCAACAACGGGAGCAACGGCGACAACGACAGGCTGCGGGGCATCCGGCAACACCAGCGCCTCTTGCGCGCCCGACAGTCCGATAGCCGTCTTGATATTCTCCCAGACTTCGGGACGCGGCTCGACCAGACCGACCATCTGATTGAGAACGCCGAGCTTGCTCTCCCACGCCTCGACCACCGCCGCGAAATCCTTGTCGACGGACATCATGGTCTCGACCTGCGCGCGCTCTTCGGCATCGAGGGTGCCGAGCGCATATTCCGCAGCGAGCGCGATATGGTCTTCGCTATAGGCCATCATGTCAGTCCCAGACACGCCCGGATATCCATCATGCTGCGGCGCAGCCACGTCTTCACGGTGTTCACCGGCGCCTCGAATTTAGCCGCCAGTTGCTCGCGGCTCCATCCATTGTAGTAAGCAAGCAGCACCAGTTTCTGGCGGTCCGGCTCAAGCCGTCCCACGCACTCCAGCAAACGCTTCAATTCCTCGGTCATTTCCCGCCGCGCGAGCGGGTCGGGCGTGTCGGCGGCTACTTCCATCGCGGCCGGTTCTTCCTCGATCGAGACCTCGCCCTTCTTGCGCACCACATCGATCGCCCGGTTGCGGGCAATCGACACCATCCACGTGATCGGCGACGCCACGCCGGGATTGAACTGCCCGGCACTGTTCCAGATCTTGACGTAGGCCTCCTGGATGACTTCCTCCGCGAGATCCTGTCTGCGCAAGATACGGAGCACCACGCCGAATAGTTTCGCTCGCGTTGCGGCATACAGGCGCTCGAAAGCGGCCTCGTCCCCCTTTGCAACTGCGGCGATCAGCCAGACCAGCTCAGCCGGCGTCAGCATTCAAAGTCCTCACCCCCAAGATACATCCGCGATCCCGGCAATCCAGCGCGGCAGTCCATCCGTGTCGTAACATATTCTATATCGAACCGGCCATGCTGCTGTTTGTGCTGTGGATTGCGCAAAGCAAAACCCGGACCTTGCGGCCCGGGTTCGGTGGCTTTGATATTTCGAGTGCAGATGACCCAGGCGCGCTTTGCGCCTCAGGCAACCGCGCCGATACGCGCACGCATCAGACCGATGCTGTCGAGATCGGCCTGCTCACGGGCGTTTTCCTCGGCGCGCTCACGGGCCTGGTCGCGCTCGTCGAGCAGTTCGACCTTCTTGAGTTCTTCGAAGGCTTCGGTGAGCAGGCTCTTGGCGTCTTCGAGCTGAATGCGCAGCTCGTCGGCAGAGCGCGTCAGGTTCTCGCGGCGCTGGATCGCCGCCTTGGCATAGGTGGGATAGGCGAAGTGCGTGGGATCGTTGATCCCGGCGCGGTCCTGCTCGGTCTGGATTTCGCGCTCCAGATCCACCGACATGCGCTGGAAATCCGCGATCATGCCTTCGATCTGGTTGACCCTTCGGCGCTTTTCGTCGACCTGAAACTTCTTCAGACGGATTAGCGTGTCACGTGACTTCATCGACTCGTACTCCCCAGAAGTCCCAATCTCAACGCGGGACAAGACCGGTCGCCCGCACAGGGCCTACCGGTAGAAACTCTTCTATGGGGGTGATGATGGCCTGACAAAGTTAGCGTTCCGTTTCCAAACTACCAAGGATTTTCTCTAGTTGCCGGTACCCCTCCCCCAAACTCGCCACTTCGTCCTTGCGCTGGCGCAGGAACGCCTCCAGCGGCTCGTGCAGCCGGATCGCCTCATCGACCTCCGGGCTGGAGCCCGCCCGGTAGGCGCCGAGCCGGATCAGTTCCTCCATATCCGAGTAGGTCGCCATGATCTGGCGCGCCCGGGTGATGGTCGGCAGATAGACCGGGTCGGCGGATTTCGGCATCGTCCGGGATACCGACTTCAGGATGTTGATGGCCGGGTAGCGGCCGCGCTCGGCAATGGCGCGCTGCATCACAATATGGCCGTCGAGAATGCCGCGGACGGCATCGGCCACCGGCTCGTTGTGATCGTCGCCATCCACCAGCACCGTGAAGATGCCGGTGATGGAACCTTCATTGATGCCCGGGCCGGCACGCTCCAGCAGCTTCGGCAACTCAGTGAACACCGTGGGCGTGTAGCCCTTCGCCGTCGGCGGCTCGCCGACCGACAGACCGATCTCGCGCTGCGCCATGGCAAAGCGGGTCACGGAATCCATCATGCACATGACGTCCTTGCCCTCGTCCCGGAAGTATTCCGAAATCGACAGCGTCAGGTAAGCCGCCTGGCGCCGCATCAGCGCCGGCTCGTCGGACGTCGCCACCACCACCACGGCCCGCGCCAGGCCTTCATCGCCAAGGTCTTCCTGCAAGAATTCCTGCACCTCGCGGCCGCGCTCACCGATCAGGCCGATCACCGAGACGTCTGCATCGACGTTGCGCGCCAGCATCGACAGCAGCACCGACTTGCCGACGCCGGAGCCGGCGAAAATGCCCATGCGCTGGCCGCGGCAGCAGGTCAGGAAAGTATTGAGCGACCTCACCCCGAGATCGAGCGGCGCGCCGACGCGTTTGCGGGAATGCGCCGGCGGCGGCGAATTACGATACGGCATCGGCGATGGCCCCTGCAGCAGCGGCCCCTTACCATCGATCGGTTCGCCCATCGCGTTGACGACACGACCGAGCCAGGCGATCGACGGCCGCACCTGGCTGGATGCATTGGCGATCACCGCGCGGCAGCCGCGGCGTACACCTTCCAGGCCGGCGAACGGCATCACCACGGCATTGTGGCCGCTGAAGCCGATGACTTCCGCCGGGATGAAACGGTTGGTGCCAGTCTCGATCACGATCCGCGCGCCCACCGACATGGCGTGGATCGGGCCGGCGATCTCCACCATCAAGCCGCGCACGCCGACGACACGTCCATAGATATTGACGCCGTCGAGGTCGGTGATCTGCTCTGCGAGCGCTTTCATTGCGAAACCCTTAAGTTTCTGAACATTGCCGGCGGGCTCTTAACCCCGTGTTTACCCGCATCGTTAATCATTAC
>JAQGKA010000270.1 GCA_028290355.1 Tardiphaga sp.
CCGGCAAGTCCGGCCTCGCGCATTTCCTCGAACATCTGATGTTCAAGGGCACCGCTAAACATCCGGTCGGCGAATTCTCGCAGACCGTGCTGCGCATCGGCGGCAACGAGAACGCCTTCACCTCCACCGACTACACCGGCTACTTCCAGCGCGTGCCGCGCGAACAGCTCGGCAAGATGATGGAGTTCGAGGCCGACCGCATGACCGGCCTGATCCTGAAGGACGAGAACGTGCTGCCGGAGCGCGACGTCGTGCTGGAAGAATACAACATGCGCGTCGCCAACAGCCCGGATGCGCGCCTCTCCGAACAGATCATGGCGGCGCTGTATCTCAACCATCCCTATGGCCGCCCGGTGATCGGCTGGCATCAGGAGATCGAGAAGCTCGACCGCGAGGACGCGCTGGCCTTCTACAAGCGCTTCTACGCGCCGAACAACGCGACGCTGGTGATCGCCGGCGATGTCGATGCCCAGGAGATCCGCCCGATGGTGGAGCGCACCTATGGCGTTGTCGCGGCACAGCCGGCGATCCCCGCACAGCGCCTCCGCCCGCAGGAGCCGACGCCCGCCGGACCGCGCACCGTGACGCTCGCCGATCCCCGCGTCGAACAGACCAGCGTGCGCCGCTATTATCTGGTGCCCTCGGCGACTACGGCAGCGGCCGGCGAAAGCCAGGCCCTCGACGTGCTCGGCCAGCTGATCGGCGGCGGCAGCAATTCGTATCTCTACCGCGCACTGGTGGTCGACAAGGGGCTCGCGATCAATGCCGGCGCCAGCTACCAGGGCACCGCGCTGGACAGCGCACAATTCATGATCTCGGCTTCGCCGAAGCCGGGTGTTGAGTTCGCCGATGTCGAGAAGACCATCGATGCGGTCATCGCCGACGTCGCGACCAATGCGGTGCCCGCCGCCGACCTCGAACGCGTCAAGACGCAGCTGGTAGCAGAAGCTATCTACGCCCAGGACAACCAGGCCACGCTGGCGCGCTGGTATGGCGCGGCTCTCACCACTGGCCTCAGCGTCGATGATATCCGCAGCTGGCCGGACCGCATCCGTGCCGTCACCGCCGAGCAGGTCCGCAACGCCGCGCAGAAATGGCTCGAGAAGAAGCGCTCGGTCACCGGCTATCTGATCAAGGACACCGCGCCGAAGCGCGAGGAGAAGCGATCGTGAACATGATCACCTTCAGCGCGCGGCGCATCGGTTTCGCCCTCGTCACCTCCCTCGCCTTCGTGTCGCTGACAGCCGTGCCGTCGCAGGCCGCGGCAAAGATCCAGCACCTGGTATCGCCCGGCGGCATCGAGGCCTGGTTCGTGCAGGACGCCACGGTGCCCCTGATCGCGATGGAATACGCCTTCGGCGGCGGCGCCGCGCAGGACCCCGCCGACAAATCCGGCACCGCCAACATGGTCGCAAGCCTGATGGATGAGGGCGCCGCGGATCTGGATTCCAAAACCTTTCATGAGCGGCTCGAGCGCCGCGCCATCGAACTCAGCTACAACGCCGCGCGGGACTACTTCCGCGGCTCGCTGCGGATGCTGAAGGACAATCGCGACGAGGCTTTCGATCTGCTGCGGCTGTCGCTGACCGAACCGCGCTTCGACGCCGTCGATATCGAACGCATCCGCAACCAGATCCTGTCGGGCCTGCGCCGCGAGACCAGCAACCCCGGTTCGCTGGCCAGCCGCAAGTTCCTCGAAATCGCCTTCGGCGATCATCCCTACAGCCGCTCCGCCAACGGCACGCTGACCAGCGTACCGACCATCAATATCGATGATATCAAGGCATACAAGGGCCGCATCATCGCCAGGGACACGCTGAAGATCGCCGTGGTCGGCGATGTCGACCCCGCCACCCTCGGCAAACTGCTCGACCAGACCTTTGGCGCCCTGCCCGCCAAGGCAAGCCTCACCCCTGTTGCTGACGTCGTCGCCGCCAAGCCGCCGCAGAAGGTCTTCATCACCCTCGACGTGCCGCAGACCGTGGTGACGTTCGGCAGCCCCGGCATCAAGCGCAACGATCCGAACTTCATGGCGGCCTATATCGTCAATCACATCCTCGGCGGCGGTACGCTGTCGTCACGGCTGTATCACGAGGTCCGCGAGAAGCGCGGCCTGGTGTACTCCGTCTCCGGCTCGCTGCTGTGGATGGAGCATTCCGGCCTCTACATCGGCAACACCGCGACCCGCGCCGACCGTGCTACCGAGACCGTGGACACCGTCAACGCCGAAGTCCGCCGCATGGCCGAGGAAGGCCCGACCCAGACCGAGCTCGACGAGGCCAAATCCTACCTCAAGGGCTCGCAGATGCTGGCGCTCGACACCTCCTCGAAGCTCGCCTCCGCCCTGCTGCAGTATCAGCTCGACAAGCTGCCGATCGACTATATCGAGAAGCGCAACGCCATCGTCGATGCCGTGACGCTGGACCAGGCCAAGACCGCTGCGAAGAAGCTGTGGGGCGACGGCCTCATCACCGTCGTCGTCGGCCGCGCCCCGCAGGCCGCCGCGACGCCGGTAGTGCCGGTACCAAAGGCGAACTGAGTCCAGTCGCCACAAACGCCATCGTCATCCTTCGAGGCCCGCCGAAGCCGGCGGGCGCCTCAGGATGACGTTGCCTTTGCTTCGGCGAAAGCAAATTACGTCCAAACCCGCTATCCTCTCCCCCAGCCCGATTCCATTCAGGGAAACTCGGCTCCGGTGATGCCATGCTGCGGATTGCGCGCAATCTATCGATCGACGAGAACGACATCGAGGTGACGTTCGTCCGCGCCTCCGGCCCGGGCGGACAGAACGTCAACAAGGTCTCGACCGCGGCGCAACTGCGCTTCGACACCCGCAGGCTGACGCTGCCCGAGGACATGGAAATCCGGCTCAAGACGCTGGCCGGCCAGCGCATGACCAAAGACGGCGTGATCGTGATCCATGCCCAGCGCTTCCGCACCCAGGAGCGTAACCGCGCCGACGCCACCGACCGGCTGGTCGAGCTATTGCGCGACGCCGCCTTCCGCCCGGTTCCGCGCCGCGCCACCAAGCCGACCCTGGGGTCGAAGACGCGCCGCCTCGAAGGCAAGAAGCGCCGCAGCGACGTCAAGGCGAAGCGCGGCTCGGGCGGGTTCGACGATTGAGATAACAAAAAACTCCGGCCGCAAGCGACCGGAGTTTCGACATTTTGAATCGGACGCGGGCGACCGCGCCTAGTGGCGTTTGGTCCCTGGGGCGGGATCGCCAGCCGCATCGACGCCGCCGGTGGCACCGGCCGTGCCGCGCGCCGCTCCGCTGCCGGAGCCGACCGTGCCCTTGGTGGCCGTCCCGGCGCCGACCCTGGCGCCCGGCGCCCGGGCATTGAGTTCGGTGTCCGCGCCTCCTGCCGCGCCACCCTGCTGCATGTTGCTGCGGCCCTGCACGGCGCCGCGGGTTTGCGTGTCGGACGCCGCCCCCTGCGCCAGAACCGGACCGGCCAGCATGGCCGAAAGTGTGAGTGCGATCGCCGAAGTTTTCACAAGCTTCATTCGCTTTTTCTCCTGGGATGGTCGCACGATGACCGATGCCGCGTAACGTTGCGCCGCCCGCAGTTTGCGGAACCGTCAATCGCACGAGCCTGTATCGCGAGCGACGCAGGCCCATAGAAGCCGCCGCATGTGTCCGTTGTTGAGACACAGCGCGGTCATTTCGCGACGGTTTTGCGGGGAATGTCATATATGCGGCGGTGCCCCGGCACGGGAAACAGCGGGAGAGGTCGCCCGCGCCCCTCCCGCGCGCCCGCAAAAGCCTCTAAATTGGCGCTCCAATCCACCGAGTCGCCCATGCCCGTCCGCCAGCTGCCAGAAACCATCGTCAACCGCATCGCCGCCGGCGAAGTGGTGGAGCGGCCGGCCAGCGTGGTGAAGGAACTGGTGGAGAACGCCATCGACGCCGGCGCGCATCGCATCGACATCTTCACCGATGGCGGCGGCCGGCGGCGGATCGGCATCACCGACGACGGCGACGGCATGACCCATGCAGATCTCAGTATCGCCACCGACCGCCACGCCACCTCGAAGCTCGACGACGAAGACCTGCTGCAGATCCGCACGCTGGGTTTTCGCGGCGAGGCGCTGCCCTCGATCGGCTCGGTGGCGCGGTTGGGGATCACCACCCGCCATGCCAGCGAGCCACATGCCTGGTCGCTGTCGGTGGAAGGTGGCGACAAGTCGCCGATCATGCCGGCGGCGCTTAGCCAGGGCACCCGCGTCGAGGTCAGCGACCTCTTCTATGCCACCCCCGCCCGGCTGAAATTCCTCAAGACCGACCGCACCGAGGCCGAGGCGATCCGTGAGGTGGTGCGCCGCCTCGCCATGGCGCGGCCCGACGTCGCCTTCACTCTGGCCGGGGAAGAGCGCGCGCCGGTGACCTGGGCCGCGGCTCTGCCCGGCCCCGCCGGGCAATTAACGCGGCTCGGCGATATCCTCGGTGCCGAGTTCCGTCTCAGCGCGATTGAAGTGCGCAGCGAGCGCGAAGGCGTGGTGGTCGAAGGCTTTGCCGCCGCGCCGTCGCTGACCCGCGCCAATGCGCTCGGGCAATATCTGTTCGTCAATGGCCGCCCGGTGCGCGACAAGCTGATCATCGGCGCGGTGCGTGCCGCCTATTCCGACTACCTGCCGCGCGACCGCCACCCGGTGGTGGCGTTGTTCGTGACGTTGGACCCAAGGGAGGTCGATGCCAATGTGCATCCGGCCAAGACCGAGGTGCGCTTTCGCAATGCTGGCCTCGTGCGCGGACTGATCGTGCATGCGCTGAAGGATGGCCTCGCCCGCGAAGGCCGCCGCACCGCGGCCAACAGCGACGGCGCGGTACTCGATTCCTTCCGCCCGAACTTCGCGCCCAACTTCACGCCGCGCACCAACACCAACTGGGACTGGCGGCGCTCGCCGTCCTATCCGGTCGGGCCGATGCCCTCCTTTGATGGCTCGGCGGCCTTCGCCGAGCCGGGACAAGCCGCCTTCGATGTCGGCACGCCGACCGCCGATGTCCGCTTCGAGGAAGCGCCCAATGCCGACCTGCTCGATCGTCCGCTGGGTGCGGCGCGCACACAGATCCACGAGACCTATATCGTGTCGCAGACTCGCGACGGGCTCATCGTCGTGGACCAGCATGCGGCCCATGAGCGCATCGTCTATGAGAAACTGAAGGCGTCGCTGGCGCGCAACGGCGTGCAGCGGCAGATACTTCTCATTCCGGAGATCGTCGAACTCGACGAGGCCACCGTCGAGCAACTGCTCGACCGCGCCGAAGAACTGGCGTCGTTCGGCCTCGCCATCGATTCCTTCGGCCCCGGTGCCGTCGCGGTGCGCGAAACGCCGTCCTTGCTCGGCAAAACCAATGCCGCGTCACTGCTGCGCGATCTTGCCGAACACATGGCGGAATGGGACGAGGCGCTGCCCTTGGAGCGGCGGCTGATGCACGTCGCCGCCACGATGGCCTGCCACGGTTCAGTTCGCGCCGGCCGAAGGCTGAAGCCCGAGGAAATGAATGCGCTGCTGCGCGAGATGGAAGACACGCCGAATTCCGGCCAGTGCAACCACGGCCGCCCCACTTATGTGGAATTGAAGCTCAGCGATATCGAGAAGCTGTTCGGGAGACGGTGAGTTCACGACGAACCGGTGTCGTCATCCTGAGGCGCCCGCCCTCCGGGCGAGCCTCGAAGGATGACGCCGGCATGTGTGGAGGCATCAGCTCATCTGATACTTCGGATCCCGGTCCAGCAGCTCGATCGAAATCCCCAGCGGTCCGCGGATGAAGCAGACGCGCACGCCCGGTCGGATCGTGGTCGGCTCCTTGGTGAACTCGACGCCCTTGGCCTTCAGCGAGGCCGCCACCGCATCGATGTCCTTCACCGACAGGCCGATGTGATCGAGGCCCTGATACGGCGTCACCGGCGGCGGGTTGACGCTGCTTGGCGCCTCGGCCAGAAAAATGACGCCGCCGCCGAGCTTGATATCGGTCCGCGCCGGGCCGCGCACGATCTCGGCGCCGAGGATGTTGGCGAACCATTGCGCCATCGCTTCTACGTCCGGCGTGCGGATATGAACGTGATCCCAGGTGTAGTTCGGATAGGTCGGCATGGTGGACATCGGCGTTTCCCTGTTGGCTTTTGTTACGCAAATCGCAAAAACGTAAACTCGGTGTCATCATAGGCGCGGCGATCGAGTTCTTCAAAGCCGTCGGGCGCGACGAACGCCGCGTCCTTGGCCTCTTCGACCACCAGCAGTGCGCCCGGCGTCAGCCAGCTGCCATCGCGCAACGAGGCCAGCGCCTTCTCGGCGAGCTTCATGCGATACGGCGGATCGAGGAACACCAGCGAGAACGGCTCGACCGGATGCGCCGGGCCGAGATTGCCGGCGTCGCGGCGATACACTTTGGTGACGCCGCCGAGACCCAGCGCCTCGACATTGTTGCGTAGCAACGCGCGGGCCTCGGCGCCGTTATCGACGAACAACGCAAAGCCCGCGCCGCGCGACACCGCCTCGATGCCGAGCGCACCGGTGCCGGCGAACAGATCGAGCACGCGGGCGTCCTCGATCGGATCGTCATAGGCATGGATCAAAATGTTGAACAGCGCCTCGCGCAAGCGATCCGCCGTCGGGCGAATATCGCGCGACGACGGCGATGCGAGGTTGCGGCCCTTCAGCCGCCCGCCCACCACGCGCATGGGTTATTCGTCCCGGGGCTTGATGTCGCGCTTGCCGTGATAGCCGCGCTTCGGCCGCTTCGGAGGACCGAAGCCGCTGGCCTCTTCCTCGTTGCGCAAGCGCGACTCTTCGCTGCCGGCGCGCTGCACCAGCACGCGGCGGCCCTTGCGGTCCTCCACCGTGGAGCGCTTCAGCACGGGCTTCTTCACGATCACTGGATCGTCCGACGGGTCGCCCTTGCTCGGCAGCTGCCGCGCGAAATCGGCGCCGGAGGCCTCGGCAATCTTCTCGCCGAGCTGCTCGCGCAGCACGCGGGTTTTGACTTCGTCGACCTGGCCTTCCTCGATCTCGCCGAGCTGGAACGGGCCGTAGGAAATGCGGATCAGCCGGTTCACCTCAAGACCGAGATGCGCCAGCACGTTGCGGACTTCGCGGTTTTTGCCTTCGCGGATCGCGAACACCAACCAGACATTGGCGCCCTGGTCGCGTTCCAGCGTCGCGTCGATCGAACCGTATTTCACGCCATCGACTTCGACGCCGCTCTTGAGCTGGTCGAGCTGGCTCTGGGTGACCTCACCATGGGCGCGGACGCGATAGCGACGCAGCCAGCCGGTGTCGGGCAATTCCAGCGTGCGGGCGAGGCCGCCATCATTGGTCAGCAGCAACAGGCCTTCGGTATTGAAATCGAGCCGGCCGATCGAGATCAACCGCGGCAGGTGATCGGGCAGATGGTCGAACACCGTCGGCCGTCCCTCGGGATCGGCGTGGGTCGTCATCAGGCCGCGCGGCTTGTGATACATGAACAGCCGGGTGCGCTCCGGCGCCGGCAACGGCTTGCCGTCAACGGTGATGACGTCGCGCGTGGTCACATCCAGCGCCGGCGAATTGATGATGCGGCCGTTGACGGCGACGCGGCCTTGCGTCACCCACTCCTCGGCATCGCGGCGCGAGCAGAGTCCTGCGCGCGACACGACTTTTGCGACGCGCTCGCCGGCCTTCTTCGGCGCGGGCGGGCGCGGCGGACGACGCTCGTCGGGCTTGCGCTCGCGATATTCGCCGCGGCCGCCGAACGCCGGACGCTTGGCGAAAATCTTGCTGTCATCCTCGCCGTCGCGGCGCGGACGATCATCGCCACCGGCTTCGCTGCTGCGCGGATGCTCCTGCCAGTCGTTGCGCGGGCGATCGCTGCGCTCGCGCGGCCGGTCGAATTTCGGACGATCCTCGCGCGGACGCTCGAAGCGGGGACGATCGCCTTGCGGGCGATCTTCGCGCGGCTTGTCGAAGCGCGGTCGCTCGAACTTCGGGCGTTCGAAATTGCGGGCGCCATCGCGCGACGGACGCGCATTGCGATCCGCACCTTCCTCGCGCTTCTGCCACGGCTTGGACTCGCCGCGATCCGCTCCACGATCCGGCCGGTCAGAAAAACTCTTGCGCGGGCCGCCGCGATCCGGTGCGCCGCGGGAAAACTTCTTGTCGCCGCCAAACTTCTTCGCGCCGCCGCTATAGGGCCGGTCGCCCTGTGGACGATCACCGCGCGGACGATCGCCATCCCGTGACGGCCGTGAACTGTAGGGACGGTCGCCGGAAGGCCGCGGCCGATCCCCATCGCCACGCGGCGTATAAGGCCGCTTGTCGCCACCGTCGCGCGAAGCGTAGGGCTTCTTGTCGCCGAATTTCTTGTCGGAGAAACGCGCCGCGGGACGCGCGTCGCCGCGGTCGCCACGCGGCGCGCGGTCGTCGCGGTTGAAGTTCGGACGATCACCACGCGGCGCATCGCCGCGCGGGCTGTAGGGACGTTTTTCGCCACCACCTTCGCGCGGCGTGTACGGACGCTTCTCGCCGCCGCCAAAATCCTTGCGCGGGCCGCGATCCGGGCGATCGCCGCCGCCGCTGCGCGCGGGACGGTCGTCGCGGTTGAAGCGAGCCGGACGCGGTGCATCGCCATAGTCGCGGCGTGGAGCGCGGTCGTCATCGCGGCGCGGCGGCGCGCCATCGCGCTTGCCGGCATAGGGCTTGCCCGGACCGGAATAGGGTTTTGTGCCGTAGGACTTCTTCTCAGCCCCGCCGGCGCCGGCCGGCTTGCCAGCGTAGCTGCCATCGCGCTTGGCGAATTTCTTCTCGGGACCGCGCGCCGCGCCGGAGCGACCTTTGCCGGCTCCTTTGCCACCTGGGGACCGGCCGCGCGAGGGGCCGTTGTTTTTGTCGTTGTCGCGGGGCATGAATGGTCTCACTGCAGATGGGCTTGGAATGGCGGTCGAGCGGCGTGGGCGGGCTTGCATGGCGATAAAGCGCGCGCCCTGCTGTCAGGGGCGCATTCTCACGCAAAACCGGTCACCACTTTTGCTGAATGCAACTCTCCTAGCAGAGTTTCCCTCAAGAAACGAGCCATGACCGCACCTTCTTTTATGGATCTGGCGCTGAAAGCGGCCGAAAACGCCGCAAAAGCCGGCGAAGTACCGATCGGCAGTGTGATCGTGCTTAACGGCGAGGTCATCGCGTCGGCTGGAAATCGCACCATTACCGACCGCGACCCGACGGCGCATGCCGAAATCCTGGCGATCCGGCAGGCGGCCGAGCGGATCGGCAGCGAGCGGCTCATCGATTGCGATCTCTACGTGACGCTGGAGCCGTGCACCATGTGCGCCGCTGCGATCTCGTTCGCGCGGATCCGGCGGCTGTATTATGGCGCCGCCGATCCGAAAGGCGGCGGGGTCGATTCCGGGGTACGGTTCTTCGCGTCACCGACCTGCCACCACGCGCCGGAAGTCTATTCTGCGGTTGGCGAGCGCGAATCGGCAGCGTTGCTACGAGAATTTTTTAAGGCGCGGCGCTGATTTCTGTCCGGTCGCTCCTGCCACCTGCACGCGCATCACTTCATGGCCGTCTTCATGAATGATGGAGATGTGGCAGGCGTGATCCTTGTGAACGCCTTGCAAGGCGACCTGGTCGGCAATCTTTCGCCCGTTGGCGATCGCGGCTGTATCGTTCTCGCAATCCAGCCCGGCGTGATCGCGCTGGGTGACGCCGTTCTTGAGGTCAAAATAATAGCGAGTCATGGAGACCCTCCAGCGCAATCAACGCAGTAGGGAACCATTGGTTCCCTACTGAACGTAGAAGCTCGCTGGGTTGTCTCCATCCCCGTCTTCCACTTCTACGGCGCCGCGAAAAAGTCTTTCAGCGCGGCTGCCGTACCATCCGCATCCTCCTCGCAGAGAAAATGCCCTGAATTAATCGGCCGACCGGTGACATCAGTCGCCCAGGTCTTCCAGGTGTCGAGCGGCGTCGCCGCAGCCTGTGCGACGCCGGCATCGCCCCATAACGCCAGCATCGGCACGGCGATCTTGCGACCGGCCTCGCGGTCGGCCTTGTCATGCTCGAAGTCGGCGTAAGCGCCGGCGCGATAGTCCTCGCACATGGCATGCACCCGGCTGGGGTCGCGAAACGCGGTAAGATAGTGCTCGAGCGCGCGCGGATCGATCGCCGAGAGGTCTTTCGATTTGGTCTGGCTCGCCATCTTCTGGCGCAGGAAGAAATCCGGATTGCCTGAGATCAGGGTCTCCGGCAGCGGATAAGGCTGCGCCAGGAATGCCCAGTGATAGACCTTCAGCGCATAGAGTCGATTCATGTTGGCCCAGTAATCCCAGGTCGGCAGGATATCCAGCACCGCGAGGCGCGACAGTCGGCCGGGATGATCGAGCGCCAGACGATACGACACCCGGCCACCGCGATCGTGGCCGGCCAGTGCGAAATGGACATGACCGAGTTGCTCCATCGCCTCGACGATCGCCTGCGCCATCGCGCGCTTGGTATAGGGCGTGTGCTCGGCGTCGCTGCGCGGCATGTCGGACCAGCCGTAGCCTGGCAGATCGGCGATGATTACCGTGAAGCTGTCGGCGAGTTGCGGCGCCACGCGATGCCACATCACATGGGTTTCAGAAAAACCGTGCAGCAACAGCAGCGGCGGCCCCTTGCCGCCGACGCGGGCGAAGATGCGGCCCGCGCGTGTGTTGATCCATTCAGACGCATAACCGGGAAACAGATCGGCAAGATCGGACATGTTGCTCCCCGATGTTTTTATTTTTGTAGCGCCGTACTAGCGCTTCGCCCGCTCGCGCGCCACCGCCTGCCAGCCGATGTCGCGGCGGCAGAAGCCCTCCGGCCAGTTGATCAGACCGATCGCCTCATAGGCACGACGCTGCGCCTCGCCGACACTTTTGCCCGACGCTGTGATGTTGAGCACGCGGCCGCCATTGGCGAGAATCCAGTCGCCGGAGGCCACCGTACCGGCATGAAAGATCTCGACGCCCTCGATCTTTGCCGCCCGATCGAGACCCGCGATCCTCGTGCCCTTCTCATAGTCGCCGGGATAGCCTTTGGCCGCCATCACCACCGTCAGCGCCGGATCGTCAAACCAGCGCAGGTCGAAATTCTTTAGTTGCCCATCGCAGGACGCCATCAGCGCCGGCAGCAGATCCGACATCAGCCGGATCATCAGCACCTGCGTCTCCGGATCGCCGAAGCGGACGTTGTATTCGATCAGCTTCGGGCCATCCTCGGTGATCATCAGGCCGGCAAACAGCACGCCCTTGTACGGCGTGCCCATCGCGCTCATCGCGCGCAGGGTGGGATAGATGATCTCGTCCATCGCGCGGGCACACATCGCGTCGGTCATGACAGGCGCCGGCGAATAGGCGCCCATGCCGCCGGTGTTCGGACCGTTGTCGCCGTCGAAGGCGCGCTTGTGATCCTGCGCCGCCGCCAGCGCCAGCGCATGCTCGCCGTCGCACAGCACGAAGAACGAGGCCTCCTCGCCGGTGAGGAATTCCTCCACCACCGCCTCCGCGCCGGCGGCGCCAAAGCCGCCATCGAGCATCATGTCGATCGCGGCTTCCGCCTCGGCAATCGTCATCGCAACGACGACGCCCTTGCCCGCGGCGAGCCCGTCGGCCTTGACCACGATCGGCGCGCCCTGCGCGCGGATATAGGCCTTGGCCTTGTCCGCATCGCTGAAGCGTTCATAGGCCGCCGTGGGAATATTGTTGGCCTTGCAGAGGTCCTTGGTGAAACCCTTGGAGCCTTCCAGCCGCGCAGCCGCCTTGTTTGGCCCGAACGCCTTGATGCCGGCGCTCGCGAGATCATCTACGATCCCCGCCGCCAGCGGCGCTTCGGGCCCGACCACGACGAAATCGATCTTGTTGGCCTTGCAGAACGCGATCACTGCCGGATGGTCGGCGACATCCAGCGCGACGCATTCGGCCTCCTGCGCGATGCCGGCATTGCCCGGCGCGCACCACAGCTTCGTCACCAGCGTTGACGCCGCCAATTTCCACGCCAGCGCGTGTTCACGCCCGCCGGAACCGAGAAGAAGAATGTTCATGAAATGCAGCCAGACCGGGATGTGGACGGATAAGCGCAGGGTTTAGCACGGCCTCTGGAGGCCGCAACAACCGCCGAACCGGATGTGGACAGCTTTAATCGGCTTCCGGCGCCGAGGCCGCGATGATCTCGCGCAGGGTCGCCACATGGCGCGCGAAAGCGCCCCGCCCCGCCGCCGTGGCCGTCACCGTGGTTTGCGGTTTCTTGCCGACAAAGGCCTTGGCGACCGTGACATAGCCGGCCTTGGCCAGCGTCTCGATATGGGCGCCGAGATTGCCGTCAGTGGCGCCGGTCAGCTTCTTCAGCCGGGTGAAGTCGAGCCCGGTGGCGGCCGGCAGCGCGTTCAGCGCCGCCATGATCTTCAGTCGCAGCGGCTGGTGGATGATCTCGTCGAGCTCTGCCATCGATCAGTTCCGGCGCATCCAGAGACCGCCAAGCAGGAGGCCGCCGCCGTTGACAAGCGCCATCCACAATTCGAACCAGGGGCCGATGAAGGCGTAGCCAAACAGCGTCAGCCCGGTGATGCCGAGGCCGATCGCCACAAAGGCCGGCCCGATCCACAGCCCGACGATGGTATAAACCATCATGAAATAGGTCGGCCAGAACACGCCGAGTTGGCGCGGCGTGAAATGCCCAAGTCCGATCGACCAGAGAGCACCGAAGGCAAGGAACAGGACGTAGGCAGCGACCATCCTGAGATCGAAGCTACGCACGCCCATACGCTTGTAATCGAAAGCACCGATCGCAAACGAGCCTGCGATCCCGACCGCATTCACGGCAATCCAGATATAGCCGGCCAGTGGCGGCCAAAAATGGGAGGCGACATTGCCGAAGAAGATCAACACGCCCCACAGAATCAGCATCAGACTGGCAAAATTGTAGAAGCGCGATTGACGGACCCGCTGCGCAATCGTTTCGATGTCCGACAGCGCCGAGGCGGCTTCCCTGGCATCAATGCTCATCGCGAACTCACTTCCGACTTGGCGACATCATCGGCGATGATCGACACCGCTGCGGGATCACCGACAATACCCATGTGGCTGACGCCGTCGATGATCTTGACGGGCACACGATTTCCAACGGCGTCCTGATATTTTTCGGACAGCATCAGTTCGTCGGCGGCGCCCGCAAAGATCACGAGGGGCATGCGGGCAGATGCGAGATCCTGCCGAAAATCCCTCGACGCGGCAAAATTGCGCAGCAGCCGATTCGAGTAGTTCGCGTTCAGAATCTTGGCCGAATTCGGTGCCACCGCGAATGCCACCGTCGGGAGCGATTCCGCCCAATCGATGCCGAGTTTCCGCATCACCTGCAATGCCAGCAAACGCGGGATATCGGCGCTGACCCAGCCGCCGGCGTCGGGACGGTTGCTCGGCGCATCATAACCGAGATAGGGCGCGAGCAGCACGGTGCGCACGAACAGGTTCTGGATCGGCGAACCGGCGACCCGCAGCGCGAAACCACCGCCGGCGGAATGACCGATCAGAATCAATGGCGCTGCAGGGTGGGTTTTGCGAATTTCCCCGACGAGATCCGCCAGATCGTCCTCGAGCTGGCCAAAATAACGAATGTCGCCTCGGGTGCCGGATTCGCCATGGCCGCGAATATCCACCGCAAAGTTTTCCACGCCCCGTGCGGCCAACGCTTTGGAGAGCGCCTGAATCGCGCTCCGGCTCGACCCAGACGAGCCATGCACCAAGATCGCGATGCGGTCGGTCGCGAGGGGACGATCGGACGAGTAATGCCGGTAGGCGAGGTAAGTACCGTCGCGCGCCTGAAATCGGTTGACCTCGGGCAAGGTTTTGAAATCCATGAATTTGCGAGATTCTGAAATCGACGCCAATTCCGAGGGCTGACGCAGCGGCCAGGCCATCATCCCGACCAAAACGAGCGTTGCGATGCCTATCGCGGCAAGGCCCCAGAGCAGAAGCTTGAAACTTCCGGAAACGATCGACGCGACCATGGCTAGCTCCTAAATGAAGTAATTTTCGGCAATGTAGAGAACTCTGTACTACAGAGTAAATGGATGTGCAAGGACTGATTGGCGGCAGCGGTTGAAATCCCTACCTTGCGACCGAACCTGAAAGTCTCGAATCGATGTCCACCAAGACCCTAGCGTCCGAAACCCTTGTCAATTCGCCGGAATTCACCGTTACCGAGCTGTCCTCGGCGCTGAAGCGGACGGTGGAGGATGCCTATGGCCACGTCCGGGTGCGCGGCGAGATTTCCGGCTTTCGCGGACCGCATTCCTCCGGGCACTGCTATTTCGCGCTGAAGGACGAGGGCGCCAAGATCGAGGCGGTGATCTGGAAGGGCGTCCATGGCCGGATGCGGTTCAAGCCGCAGGAGGGCCTAGAGGTCATCGCCACCGGCAAGCTGACCACCTATCCGGGCTCGTCAAAGTACCAGATCGTGATCGAGGCGATCGAGCCGGCCGGCGTCGGCGCGCTGATGGCCCTAATGGAAGAGCGCAAGCGCAAGCTCGGCGCCGAGGGCCTGTTCGACGAATCCCGAAAGCAGCTGCTGCCATGGCTGCCCGAGGTGATCGGCGTGGTGACTTCGCCAACCGGCGCCGTGATTCGGGACATCCTGCATCGGCTCGCGGACCGCTTCCCGCGCCGGGTGCTGGTATGGCCGGTGAAGGTGCAGGGCGAAGGTTCTGCCGAGCAAGTCGCGGCCGCGATTCGCGGCTTCAATGCGCTGCCCGAGGGCGGCAAGATCCCGCGGCCCGATCTTTTGATCGTCGCGCGTGGCGGCGGCTCGCTGGAAGACCTGTGGTCGTTCAACGAGGAGATTGTGGTCCGCGCCGCCGCCGACAGCATGATCCCGTTGATCTCCGCTGTCGGCCACGAGACCGACGTCACGCTGATCGATTTCGCCGCCGACAAGCGGGCGCCGACCCCCACTGCCGCTGCGGAAATGGCGGTGCCGGTGCGCGCCGAACTGTTCGTGGAAATCTCCGCCTATGAGCGCCGCATGATGCTGTGCTGGCAGCGCGCCCAGGATTCCCGCCGCAATGAGCTACGCGCCGCGACACGCGCGCTGCCGGCGGCGAGCGAATTGCTGGCGATCCCGCGGCAGCGGCTGGACGGCGCCACCGCTTCGCTGCCGCGCGCGCTGAAGGCGAATACACATGCGCATCATCGTCGTTTTGCGCAGGCCAGCGGCGGCCTGACGCTACGCGTGCTGCGCGCGCAGATATCGCAGGCGACGCAGCGGCTGACGGTTTCAGGCGAGCGTTTGAATTTGTCGTCGCGCGCACTGCTGCGCCAGCGCCGCGATCGCTTTGCCGGCCTCGAAGTGCGGCTGAAGGCCTCAAAGTTCGCCAACGCGCAGGCGCAGCGCAACATCATCGCCCGCGACCGCGAACGCGCGCTCCGTCTCGCCGAACGCGCCCATCGCGCGCTGGCGACGCTGGTGCAACGCCAGCAGGCCCGCGTGCTGACGTCCGGGCAATTGCTCGCCGCCCTCTCCTACCGCAGCGTGCTCGCGCGCGGCTTTGCGCTGGTGCGCGACGAGCAGGGCGTCGCGCTGCACGCGGCAGCCAGCATCGGCCCCGGCGCCCGGCTCAGCGTCGAATTCGCCGACGGCCGCGTCGGCACCACCGCGGATATGGACCGCGCGCCCGCGACCGCCCGGGATGCGAAGCCAGCGGTAAATGCGGCGACGCCAGCAGCCGCGCCGAAGCGCGTGAAGCCGGTCGATCAGGGGACCTTGTTCTGACGTGCGGCGCCTTTAATCCGCGACGGAACAGCCTTATTCATGCTAGGAATTCTGCAACAGATGCTGCCTGGCGCTGGCGCCGGAACGACAAGGAATAGACCGTGCTGAATAAATTTGGCCCCTCCGGCAGTGGCGAAGCGCAGCTGCAATATCTCGACGGCGACTTCCGCGTGGTGTCGCCGGGTACCTATGTAAGCTGCGCCATCACCGGCGAGCGGATTCCGCTCGACGAGCTGAAATACTGGAGCGTCGACCTGCAGGAAGCCTATGCGGTTCCGACCGCGGTGCTGCAGCGGCACTATCCGGGCGCGCTGAAGGCGAGCTGATCCGTCGAGGCGTAGGTGGAGCGCAGCGATACCCATCGTCTCCTGCTGTGATGGGTATCGCCATCGGCCGCGCTTGCGCGCGGTCCGCCGGCTCCACCCACCCTACGATCTGTACTTTTTCGCCCGCGCGAGATTTAGCCGCTCGCTGACGAACGCCTGCCACGCCGCTGCATCCTCGAATTGCAGCGTCACCGCGAAAGGCACGATGTCCGCGGCGACCGGCATGCCACGCAATTTCACAACATCCTTTTCCGTCGCCACCAACGTCAGCGCGTCACGCTGCGCCAGCGCGACGAGCGCGTCGATCTCGCCTGGCGTGTAAGGGTGATGATCGGCAAAGGCCTTCTCGATCACGACATCCACGTCGCTATTGCGCAGCGTGCGGAAAAATCGGCCGGGATCGCCGATCCCTGCAAAGGCCAGCACGCGCTTACCGCGCAACGCGGCAACCGACGTCTCATCCGGTACAAGTCGCGCGGTCAGCACTGGGCCGTCCTTGGCTGCGACCAGCGTCGCGACGCCACTCGCCGCCATCCCGTTGCCAACGATCACCAGCACATCGGTGCGCGCGATCTGCAGATCCAGCGGCGCGCGCAGCGGGCCCGCAGGAAGCACGCGACCGTTGCCGAGGCCGCGATCACCATCGATCACAACGATCGAGGTGTCCTTCGCAACCGCAGGATTCTGGAACCCGTCATCCATAACGAGGACGCTGGCGCCGGTCGAGCGCGCCAGCGCAGCTCCCGCCACACGATCGCGCGAGATCACCACCGTCACGCCGCGCGCCATCATCAGCGGTTCGTCGCCGACATCGGCGGCGCCATGCCTGGCGGGATCGACCTTGATCGGGCCTTGCAGTTTGCCGCCATAGCCGCGGCTCAGCACCACCGGCCTCTCGCCCAGCTCGCGCAGCAGAGCTACCAGCGCCAGCGTGGTCGGCGTCTTGCCGGCGCCGCCGACATGATAGTTGCCGACACAAAACACGGGAATGCCGACATTGACGCCGGTGCGCGCCATCCGGCTGCCGGCGATCTCACCATAAACAGCGCCAAGCGGCATCAGCAGGCGCGACAGCCACGTCGATGGCGGCCGCCAGAACGCCGGCTCACGCATCGGTCGCTCCCATTTCGAGCTGCAGCTGCAGCAGATAGGGCTCCAGCGCATTCAGCGTGCGCTCCAGCGCGCCGCCGAGCCGTTCCACCACCTGCACCGCAGCCTCGATCGAGGCGTCACGCACCGCAGGATTACCGAGCATCTGGCCAAGCTGTTTGACCAGCTGCTCCGACGAAACCGCCTGCCGGGCGCCGCCAGCGGCATCGAGCGCTTCATAGACATCGGTGAAATTGAACACATGCGGGCCGTGCACGATGGAGGCGCCGAGCTTCACCGCCTCGATCGGGTTCTGCCCGCCATGGGGCACCAGCGAGCCGCCCATGAACACCACCGGCGACAGCCGGTAGAACAGGCCAAGTTCGCCCATGGTATCGGCGACATAGACGTCGGTAATCGCGGTCGGCAATTCCTCGCGCGAGCGCAGCGCCACCTGCGCGCCGGTCGCCGCGATCATCCGTGCGATGCCTTCGCCGCGGTGGGCGTGGCGCGGCACGATCACGGTGAGCAGCGAGGGGAAGAAACTCGCCAGCGTCTTGTGGGTCTCCAGCAAAATCTCTTCTTCGCCGGGATGGGTCGAGGACGCCACGATGACGGGACGACCGCGCGTCACCGACATCAGTTTTTCCAGCTTCGCCGGATCCATTGGCGGCGCCTGCACGTCGAGTTTGAGGTTGCCAGTGACGACAATATTTCGCGAGCCTAGCGCGGCAAAACGTTCGGCGTCGGTGTCGGATTGCGCGAGGCAGAGGTCGAAGCGGCCGAGCAGCGCGCCGATGGTCGCCGACAGCCTTTGCCAGCGCGGAAACGAACGCGGCGACATCCTGCCGTTGATCAGCACCATCGGCAGCCGCCTGTTGGCAGCGGAGAGGACCAGGTTCGGCCAGATATCCGATTCGATGAACAGCGCCAGACTGGGCTGCCAGTGGTCGAGAAACCGCGCCACGAAGCGCGGCGAGTCATAGGGGATGTATTGATGGATGATATCGGCAGGAAATCGCCTGGCGATGATCGCAGCCGAGGTCACCGTCCCCGATGTCAGCAGGATGCGGATATTGAGCGCGCGCAGCCGCTCGATCAGCGCCGCCACGGCCAGCACCTCGCCGACGCTGGCGCCGTGGATCCAGACCAGCGGTCCCGAAGGCCGCAAGACATCGGTGATGCCGCGGCGCTCGTCGGTGCGCGCGGGGTCTTCCTTGTTCTGCTTCAGCCGCTGCTTGATCAGCACCGGCGCCAGCGGCGCCAGCACCGCGGAAAGTCTGCGATAGACGCGCAGCGTCATCGGCAAGGAACTAGGCATGACCGGCCTCTTCGGGGCGGCCGACGGCAATGTAAGCGCGCCGCGTGGCGTCGTTCAGCGTCGCCTCCAGCCGCAGCCGCAGCGTTTCCATCACCGCTTGGTCGGCGTCCGCTGGCACTTCGATCGGCTCGCCCCCAACCAGCACGCCGCGGCCGAACGGCAGGTTGATGGTGGTGCGGTCCCAGTTCTTGAGCTGGATGAAACGGCTGGTGGCCATCGCGAACGGCATGATCGGCCGGCCGCTCTCGCGTGCCAGCATGATGATGCCCATCCCAGCGACGCGCGATCGTTTCGGCACGTCGGCGGTCAGCGCCATGTTGATGCCCTGCTCCAGCACCCGCACCATTTCCTTGAAGGCGCCGACGCCGCCCTTGCGGTGGAACGCGCCGCCATGGTCGCCGGAGCCGCGTACGGTGCCGATACCCAGCCGTTCGGCGGCCAGCGCGTTGAACTCGCCGTCGCGGTGCCGCGAGATCAGCACCTTGCCCTGGTAGTCCTTGCGCTTGATGAACGGCGTCATGAAGTGCTGGCCGTGCCAGAACGCCAGGATCACCGGCATCTGCGGCTCGACGATGTCATAGACGTCAGGCGGATCGAGGGTGAATGTATTGGTCTTCCACACCAGCCGCAGGAATTCGGCCGCGAGAAATCCCGCGGCGCGCTGAACCCAGCTGCTGCGCAGCGCGTTTCGAAGCAGTCGTTTCAACTGGTGGGCTTCGCGTCTTGACCTGGGTCGAGCAGCCGGTGGAGGTGGACGATGAAGTAGCGCATGTGGGCGTTATCGACCGTCATCTGCGCCTTGGACTTCCAGGCTACGAACGCCGAAGCGTAGTTCGGATAGACGCCGACGATCTCGACCTGGTCGAGATCCTTGAAGGTGTTGCCCTTCAGGTCGGTCAGTTCGCCGCCGATGACCAGATGAAGCAACTGTTGCGCGCCGTCCGACATGAATATGTTTCCTGCAGCTGCCCGGCTGCGATCAGATGAATTTCAATGGGTCGCGCGGCCGGTCAGACCCGCCGGTTCCGAAACTGCTCAACGATGCAAGCATGACGATCGGCCCCCGCGGCCACCAGCAACCCGTGCGTCACTTCCTGGCGATTGTAGAGGATCGGATCGCCGGAAAGCGCGGTCATCCTACCATTCGCTTCGTGCACGATCAAATCCGCCGCGGCAAGGTCCCAGTCGCGGCTCTGGCCGCCGGCAAAGGCGGCATCGAGCTTGCCATTCGCCACCCAGCACAGCCGCAGCGCCAATGATCCGATTCGCGGGTACAGCGTGAGGTCCTGGCCGTGCGCCAACCGCTGCACCAGCGGCTTCGGGCCAGCAATGCGCGGAAAGTCCAGTTCAGTGCCGGCGCTGGCGCGGACCGGCGCGCCGTTCAGGGTGGTGCCCGCGCCGCGTACGGCGAAGAAAAATTCATCTGTGGACGGCGCGAACACCGCGGCCAGCAGCGGCCGCTGATCCTCAACCAGCGCGACACTGACGCACCAGTCCTCGCGGCCGGCGAGATATCCCCTGGTGCCGTCGATCGGGTCAATGATCCAGGTCAAGCGCCGGCCGAGCCGCGATTCGTCGTCGGCGCTTTCTTCC
>JAQGKA010000314.1 GCA_028290355.1 Tardiphaga sp.
CACGCACCGGCAATGCCGGCGCCGATGACAGCAACGGGAGATTCCCCGCGCTTGCTTTGCGAACTCTGAAACATCCCTGTCCCTTCGCCGGCATGACCCGGATCAGGTTCAAAGGGTCACCGCGGTCCCGCGCGAAAGAATGCGAGCTTGCGGTATCTCAGCTCCTCGTCGGAGCTCCCCTCGGAACAGGTGTAATGTAAGCTCATGGGAGTGGGTGTCAACGCGGCGGCGGGGAATTGCACCGCTTAGGGCCTCGGAACCTGCGCATTGGCGCTGTTCAGCTCATCCATCCGGGGGATCGCGAGCAGCGGCTCATGCTCATGCTTATGCCGCTGCCGCTTGGCGGCGTAATAATAGCCGCCGGCGTAATAGGCCACGGCGCGGTTGTGGTCGCCATTCGCCGCGCGGAACGCGCCGGCGAGGTATTTCACGGCATAAGTGAGGTTGGTGTTGGGGTCGCGCAGCCCTTCGGCGGTGCCGGTGTAGCCGAGCCCGCGTGCGGTCGCGAGCTTGATCTGCATCAGCCCGATGGTGCCACCACGGCCGATCAGCGAGGGATGATATTTGCTCTCGCGCACGATGACGCGGTGCACCAGAGCTTCCGGCACGCCGTTGGCCTGCGCATGGGCCGCAACCATGGCTTCATAGTCGGCGCGCTGCTGCGCGAAGGCGGCTTGCGGAAGGGCGACAACGGCGAGCAGCCACGCCAGGGAAAGAGCACGTTTCATCAATTGCCTCGAAGCCTTGCCGAGCGTCGTAGCGGCGCGAGCCTTTCAGCCGGCCTAATTCGCTAGAATCAATTGTCGGCATTTAGGGCCCAAATCCCGCCTTTCTGTGGCGGGGTCAAGGCAAGGCTGCATTCATGGGCGGCGGCACTTAGGCCGCCTTCTTGCCCATATCGCGCGCCGGCAGCGTGATCCGCACGATCAGCCCGTGCGGCTGCTTGTCGTTCAGTGTCAGTTCGCCGCCATGGGCCAGCGCCACGGCGCGGGCGATCGAGAGGCCGAGGCCGAAGCCGGCGGCCTCGTGGTCCATGTTGCGGGCGTCGTCGCCGCGCACGAAGGGCTGCAGCATCGCGCTCTTCTGCGCGTCGGAAATCCCCGGGCCGTCGTCAGCGACGTCGATCGTTGCCATCAGCTCCGACATGGTCAGGCGGATCTTCGCCTCGGCGCCGAACTTGACCGCGTTCTCGACCAGGTTAGTGACCGCGCGATGCAGATCGTCGGGCCGCGCCATCGCCATTGCGTGCGAGGGGCCTTCATAGGTCACCGTGTGGCCGATGTCGGCGAACTGGTCGGCGATCAGCTGCAGCGTGGTGGCGATGTCGGTCAGCGTCATCGCTTCCAGCTTGCGGTCGTTGCGCAGGAACGACAGCACCGCCTCCAGCATCGAGCGCATCTGGTCGAGATCGCGCAGCATGTGGCGGCGATGGCCGTCGTCCTCGATGAACTCCGAGCGCAGCCGTAGCCTTGTGATCGGCGTGCGCAGATCGTGGCTGATGGCGGCGAGCATCTTGGTGCGGTCGTCGATGAGCACAGTGATGCGCTCGCGCATCCGGTTCAGCGCCCGGGCCACCGAGCGGATTTCTTCCGGACCGCGTTCGGGCAATGGCTGCGCTGCGCCGTCCAGGCTGAAATCTTCCGCCGCCTTGGCGAAGGACGACAGTGGCGCCGCCAGCGCCCGCGCCGCCCACAGGCCGAGCAAGGTGAGGCTGATGATGATGAACAGCAGCGTGATGAACCAGGGTCCACCCCAGAATGGGCCAGGTCGTCGCTCCGGCTGGGTATCGACTGACAGGACTTCACCGTCCGGTAGCGCGATGCCAAGCCGGTCGTGCGCCTCACCTGGAATCACCAGCAATTTACTGTCAGCGCCGAACAGTCGGCGCAGGCTGCGCCGCGGGTAATCCTGGCTGTTGTCGATGGTGGTCGCGACACCAGGCGGCAGGCTCCGGATATCGAACTGCGGAAATGTTTGCGCCACCTTGGCCAGCAGCGGCGGTCGCTCCGCGGTGGGCGTCGCGCCGAGCAGTTTCACCAGCGCCACCAGTTCGCCATGGCCGCGGTCGAACCGCTGATCTTTTGGATCGGGCTGCAACAGCATGAAGGTCGTGGTGACGATGAGATGGATCGAGACGATCGAAACCACGATCAGGGCTGCGATCTGGCCGCTGATCCTTCTCAGGTTCAGAACGTCGAGCAGCTTCATGGTTAGTTCGTCGTAGCTGTCGCGATCGCTTCCACCGTCGGCGTGAACATATAGCCGCCCGAGCGCACCGTCTTGATTAGTGTAGCGTCCTGCGGATCGGCTTCGATCTTGCGGCGGATACGGCTGACCAGCACGTCGATGCTGCGTTCGAACGAGCCGGCGTTGCGGCCCTGTGTCAGGTCGAGCAGGCTGTCGCGCGACAGCACCCGGCCGGGTCGTTCGCAGAAGGTGCGCAGCAGGTCGAATTCGGCCGACGTCATGGCGACGCGGGCGCCGCCGGGATTGCGCAGCTCGCGCAGCCGGAAATCAATCTGCCAGCCGGCGAAGGAAAGCGCCGTCGCGGTCGGCGTGGCGCTGGCGTTCAGCGCGGAGGCCTGGCGGCGCAGCACGGCATTGATGCGCGCCAGCAGTTCGCGCGGATTGAACGGCTTCGGCAGGTAATCGTCGGCACCCATCTCGAGCCCGAGGATGCGATCGACGTCCTCGCCGCGCGCGGTCAGCATGATGATCGGCAATTGCGATTCCGCGCGCACCTTGCGGCACAGGCTGAGCCCGTCCTCGCCCGGCAGCATGACGTCGAGAATCAGCAGATCGACCCGATGATCTGCCATCGCCCTCTCCATCTCGCGGCCATCGGCCGCGGTGGTGACGTTGCAGGAATTGGTACGCAGATACTTCGCAATCAGCGTACGGGTTTCGCGGTCGTCTTCGACAACCAGGATGTTCGGAGATGCTGCCATGGGGACTCTTTTGGCCGGGATCGGGGAAGCCTGCAGAAGTTTTTTGTTTCGCGTTGTTGCTGACGCTGAATGTGCAACACGATGCAACATGTCAGCAAGGCGATAAAAAGACCTCGTTAAGATCGTTAACCTTACGGTGAAGTCGTTTCCCAAGCACCTTGGAGCACATCATGACTTCTATCTCGGCTGCGTCCAGCAGCACGTACCAATCGCCGCTTCAAAAGCTGCAGCAGGAGCTGCAGGCCGAAATCACGTCAGGAAAGATTTCCACCGGTGA
>JAQGKA010000367.1 GCA_028290355.1 Tardiphaga sp.
GCATCCTGTTCGCTGTGACCAAGGCTCCGAAATACGCCAACATCGACTACGCCGATTTCTACGGTGAGAAGATGGATGAGGTGTTCAAGAAATTTCCGGAAACCGACCTGCGTTTCATCATCAACGGCACCAACGGCCCGAGCAACGGCATTGCCGGCATGCTTCTGAAGCCGTGGGACGAGCGCAAGCGTTCCTCGACCAATCTGAAGCCGCTGGTGCAGGCCGAGCTCAGTAAGATCGAAGGCGTTAACGCGTTTGCCTTCAACCTGCCGGCGCTGCCGGGCGGACCCGGCGGCCTGCCGATCCAGATGGTGATCAACTCGACCAACGGCTTCCAGTCGGTCTATGAGGAGATGGTCAAGCTGAAGGATGCTGCGCGCAAGAGCGGTCTGTTCATCGTCTCTGACAGCGATCTCGATTTCAATCAGCCGGTTGTGCGGGTGAAGATCGACCGCTCCAAGGCCAACGATCTCGGCATCACCATGGCGAGCATCGGCAACACGCTGGCGACGCTGCTGGGCGGCAACTACACTAACCGCTTCAACCTGGAAGGCCGTTCCTATCAGGTGATCCCGCAGGTGCCCCGCGCGCTGCGCATCTCGCAGGACTCCCTGGCAAACTACTATGTGCCGACCGCCACCGGCCAGCAGGTGCCGTTGTCGACGCTGGTGACGGTGGAGACCGGCACCAACCCCAACGCGCTGTCGCATTACAACCAGCTGAACTCTGCGACTTTCCAGGCCGTGCCGATGCCCGGCGTGACGGTCGGGCAGGCCGTCGATTTCCTCGAAAGTGCGGCGAAGCAATTGCCGGCCGGTTTTAACCACGACTACCTCGCGGACTCCCGGCAGTATGTGCAGGAAGGCAATCAGCTCGCGGTGGCGTTCGGCTTCGCGCTGATCATCATCTTCCTGGTGCTGGCGGCGCAGTTCGAAAGTCTACGCGATCCTCTGGTGATCATGATCAGCGTTCCCATGGCGATTTCGGGTGCGTTGATCCCGCTGTTCTTCGGGGTGGCGACGATCAACATCTACACCCAGGTCGGCCTGCTGACTCTGGTCGGACTGATCAGCAAGCACGGCATCCTGATGGTGGAGTTCGCCAACGAACTGCAGCTCAAGGAGGGGCTCGACCGGCGCTCCGCCATCGAGATGGCGGCGCGGGTTCGTCTGCGGCCCATTCTGATGACGACGGCGGCCATGGTCACCGGCCTGTTGCCACTGCTGACGGCAGCGGGTGCGGGCGCGGCGAGCCGGTTCTCGATCGGCCTCGTCGTGGTGTCCGGCATGATGATCGGCACGCTGTTCACGCTGTTTGTGTTGCCGGCGGTCTACGTCGCCGTCGCCACCGATCACCGCGCGGGTAAGGAAACCGCGCGGGCCAAGCAGATCGAGGAATTCGATCTGGAGCATGCATCGCCGTCGCTGCGGCCGAGCTAGCTTGCCCGTAAGAGACCTTTGAGGTTTGATGGCGGATCGACATCGTTCGATCCGCCATTTCTTTATGTGCTGCGCCTGCAGCCCTGACAGGACTCTCCCATGACGCGCGATTTTCCGGCCGGCAACTATCGCTATATTCCCGCCGTGTTTCAGTATTCCAGCGGCGCCGCGGCCCATCCGGATTTCGAGATCGAGCGGGTCCGTTTCGACACGCTGATGCCGCTGGCCGACGGGTTTTCGCGTATCGCCGATTACATCCTTGCTGCCGGCCGTCCGCTGACATCGTTCTGCGCCTGCGAGCTGCGCTCACCTGCGGTGGTGGACGAGGCCGGTTTTCGCAAATTCAACGAGCACTACGTCAAGACGCTCGCCGAATGGGGCCTGTTCGATGGCACCAACAATCCGGTGGCGCGCAGCAACGTCTGCCTCGAAATCGATCCGCCGTCTGAGCCGTCGTTCTACGCGTTCTCGTTCACGCGGCCGATGCTCGGAGCGAAGCCGAGCTTCGTGATCGCCGGCGGCGCCGAAGCGCGCGGCGGCCCGGGGAGCTATCCCGAGCGCATCGTGCGCTATCGCGAGACCGGGACGGAAGCGTTTCGCGACAAGGCCAAGGCGACGGTCGGCGCGATGGAAGAGCGGCTCGCCGCCTTCGGCCACGGCTGGAAGGACACCACGGGCACGCAGATCTACACGGTGCAGGATTTCCACGCGGTGGTTGCCGACGAACTGGTACGCCACGGCGCGGCGCGCTCGGGCATGACCTGGCATTTCGCGCGTCCGCCGGTGGTCGATCTCGAATTCGAGATGGATTGCCGCCGGGTGATGCGCGAATTCGTGATCTGACGAAACGCGCTCAAGCCGCGCGCGACTTTACCCAGTCGCGCGGCGACAATCCTGCAATCGCGGGCTGGCGCTGCACGCCCAACATAAAACCCTTTGATTCCGCTTACGAAAAAATGTGAGCGCGATGGCGATTGACTCATGCGGCCATCTTAGCTTTATATTAGAACATATCATGAACAAATGAGCCGGCCGCGGGTTTACTGCAAACCTGGGGACGGCAAACCTTCGAAGGAGCGGCGCATGAGCGGCGTACGCACGACCACGCTTGCGGATCTGCGCGGCAGCATCGAGCGCATCGAGACGCACGCGGATACCTACGCACCCGATCGGGCGTCGCTCGGCCATGCCGAGGCCGACGCGGCGCTGCAGGGCGGGCTGGCGCTTGGCACGGTGCATGAGGTGTTCGCCGAGGGACGGCAGAGCGCGGCGGCGACGGGTTTCATTGCCGGGCTGGCGCGGCGCGTCAGCGCAAGGCGGCCGCTGCTGTGGGTGCGGCAGGATTTTTCGGAAACGGAATCCGGTGCGCTGTCGATGAGCGGCTGGAGCGAACTCGGCCTCGATCCGCGCTTGCTGGTGACGGTGCGTGCGCCCGACGTGGAGGCCGCATTGCGCACCGCCGCCGATGCGCTGGCCTGCGATGCGCTCGGCGCCGTCGTGCTGGAGACCTGGGGCGAGACGAGACAGTTCGATCTCGTCGCCAGCCGCAGGCTGACGCTGGCCGCGCGGATGTCGGGCGTCACCGCATTGCTGCTGCGGGTCGCGGCCGTGCCGTCGCCGAGCACCGCGGAGACACGGTGGATCGTGCGCTCCGCGCATTCGCCGCCATCCACGCCGTGGCTGGCGTGGGGCGCCCCGATGCTCGACGCGCAACTAGTTCGCAATCGTCATGGCCCGAACGGCCACTGGATCATGGAATGGAAGTGTGATGAGTGCCTTTTCCGTGAAGCGTCGCATTCTCAGCCTGTGGTTGCCGCGTCTGCCGACCGACCGCATCAAGCGCCGACGCACGCAAGGCAACGCCGCGCCGGCTAGCGATCAGCTCTTTGGTCCCTGCATCGTTGTCGCGAAGCAAAGCAACGCGCTGCAGATTTCCGCGCTCAATGACGCCGCCGCGCATCTTGGCCTTGAAGTGGGCCTGCCGCTCGCCAATGCCCGCGCGGTCTGTCCGGATATCCAGGTGTTCGACGCCGATCCTGTCGCCGACGCGCAGACCCTGAATCACATCGCCGACTGGTGCGACCGTTTTACGCCGCTGGTGGCGCTCGATCTACCGCATGCGCTGTTCCTCGATATCACCGGCTGTGCCCATCTGTTCGGCGGCGAGGCCGCGCTGATGCAGATGCTCTGCCGCGCGCTGACCGCGCAGGGGTTTATGGTCAGCGCCGCCATCGCCGGCACCTCGGTGTGCGCGCGCACGCTTAGTCATTATGTCGATGGCCGCATCGTTGCCGATGGCGAAGAAGCCGAAGCGGTCAAGCCATTGCCGGTGTTTACGCTCGGCGCCGACGACGCCATCACCCGCGGGTTGCGCCGCGCCGGGCTGAAGACCATCGGCGATGTCGCCTCCCGCGCCCGCCACGAAATTACCGCGCGGTTCGGTGCGGCATTCACGACGCTGCTGGAACAGGCGCTGGGTCAGAGCGATGCGCCGATCAGCCCGCGCAAACCGCTGCCGGATTACATCGTCGAGAAGCGCTTTCCCGAACCGATCGCGACCGACGGCGTGATATCGGCGACATTGGCCAGTCTCGCGCGCATGCTGGTGGGCGCGATGGACAGACAGGGCAAGGGTGCGCGGCGGCTGGAAGCGAGCTTCTTCCGCACCGACGGCGCGGTGCGATTGATCACAGTGGAGACCGGACAGGCCGTCACCAAAGGCGATGTGATCGACCGGCTGTTTCGCGAGCGCATCGACGCCATCGCCGATCCGCTTGATCCCGGCTTCGGCTTCGATCTCATCCGCCTCTCTGCCAGCCGCACCGAAATTGTGGTGCAGCAGCAGCACGACCTCGATGCCAACGTCCACGACAACGACGAACTCGCC
>JAQGKA010000055.1 GCA_028290355.1 Tardiphaga sp.
TCGGCCTTGCTGAGCGGCTGGCGATCGGCGGCGCGCGGCGCAGTCAGCACCGAGACGGAGGGCAATTCGAATGTGCCGTTATTATTCTTGCGCACCGGCTCTTTCGCGGCGGCCTTCTTGCGTGGCGCGCGGGCGGCCGGGGCTTCCTCGATATCGTCGTCGTCCTCGTCGATATCATGGTTGTCGTGGTGATCAGCATCGTCTTCATCGTCACGTTCACCACGCGGTGCAATCGACGGGCTGTTGCGGCGGCCGCCGAGATTGGGCTCCTGACGTTCGAACGAGGCCGCGCGCGCCTCCGGCGCGCTCGTCACGAATTTGGCGTACAGCATCGCCAGCAGCCGGCCGATCCGCGCCTTGGTGCTCATCGCGGCGTGCACCGCCCAGCCCAGCGAGACCGAACCGCGATCGTTTTCTTCTTCCTCGAACGGCGTGTCGTCGTCCTCTACCGCAGCAAATTCTTCCTTCGGCTGCGATCCCAGTCCGCACGCCATCAGGAAGGTCGCGACCATCGCCGTGCACAGGATCACGCCGAGCACGAAACGGTAGATGAAGCCGACCGGGCCGAACACAACGGCAGGCGCGCGGAACAGGGCATCGCCGACCACGCCGCCGACGCCGGTCGGCAGCGGCCACGATCCGCCATGCTGCCAGCAACTGGCAAAGCCGGACGCGATGACGGTGCAGAGAATCCAGCAGGCAATACGCAGCGCTTCGCGGTCGAAATGCCGATGCGTCATCATCCGCCAACCCCACACCGCGACGGGCAGGATCAGCATGATGGCGCCGAGGCCGAGGATCTGCATCAGGAGGTCAGCGCCGATTGCACCGGGATAGCCGACGATGTTGCGGATCGCGCGCGAGGTGGCGTGGCTGAGGCTGGGATCCTGCACCGACCATGTCATCAGCGCTGCGGCGGCGATGCCGGAAAGGCCGATCAGGCCGAAGCCGGCGAGCTCGCGCAGTCGCCGCGCCAGCATCTCGCGTATCGACGCGGGCAGCTGTCCGACCAGGGGTATGACGCGTTCGATCGTGGTGCTCATATCGACCTGCGATTAATCCAGAATCTGGACCAGCCGATGCAACGCTTCGGCTGTTGTTTCACTGTCCTGCACCAGGGCCAAACGAATGTAGCCGGCGCCGGGATTGCTGCCGTCGGGTTGCGGGCGCGCCAGATAGCTTCCGGGCACCACGCGCACGCCGCCGTCTTTGTAGAGTTTCAACGTCGCTGCCTCGTCGCCGCCATAAGCGGAGACATCGAGCCAGAGGCAGAAGCCGCCGGCCGGCCGGCGATAGCCGTAGCGATTACCGAGGATCTGATCGGCGAGATCGAATTTGAGCCGGTACAGCCGGCGGTTCTCTTCGACATGCGCCTCGTCGCTGTAGGCGGCGACGGCCACATGCTGCAGCGGCACCGGCACTTGCGGCGCGGCGACGTTGCGCAGCTCATGGAACATCGCGAGAAATTTCTTGTCGCCGGCGGCGAAGCCCACCCGCATGCCCGGCAGATTCGAGCGTTTCGACAGCGACTGGAACGCCACCACATTGCCGAAGTCGGGTCCGGCGCATTCCAGCATGCTGCCGGGCGCGGCCTGGGTGTAGATTTCCGAATAGCATTCGTCTGACAGCACGATGAAGCCGTAGCGATCGGCGAGACCTTTCAGGCGCGTGAAGTAGTCGCGGGAGGCCACCGCGCCCTGCGGGTTGGCGGGCGAGGCGATGTACATCGCTACCGTGCGCGACAGCGTCGCGTCATCGAGCAAATCGAGGTCGGGCAGGAAACCGTTGGCCAATGTCGTTGGCAGGAAGATCGCTTCGCAGCCGGCAGCGCGGGCGCCGGCGCCATAGGCGGGATAAAACGGATTGGGCAGCAGGATCGCCGGCGTGCCGTTGCGCGGGCCGACGAAGCGGGCGGCGGTAATCGCGGCGAAGAACAGCCCCTCGCGGCTGCCGTTCAGCACCAGCAGTTCGGTTTCGGGATCGAGCGGACGCGGCAACGCGAACCGCATCCCCATCCAGCTGGCGGCGGCGCGGCGGAACGGCTCGATGCCCTTGGCGGCGGGATAGCGGCCGAAATCGGCGGTGTATTTGGCCAGCACCGGGCCGACGAAATCCGGCACCGGATGCTGCGGCTCGCCGAGCGACAGTGTGATCAGCGGTTTGCCGGGCTGATACGGCGCCAGTAGTTCGGTCAGCCGCGCAAACGGCGAGCGCTCGCTGTCCCGGCCATCGGCCGGGCTGCTCGCGCCTTGACCAAATCCTTGCGCCGCGCGGGAAGAAGCGGTCATTGCCATCCTTGAACGCCAGCTTTCGGGGCGGTCGATCGCACCACGGGATCGACCGGAATTGGATCAAACCACCATAGATACGGCGAGGTTAAGACGCGATTAACCATCGAAAATCAGGGCGGTAAACCTGTGGGTTCCCGCATGCTCGCACCCATGCTCCAAAGCAAACGAACGGATCGAAATCACGGCCCCCAAAAAGGTGAAGGGCCCCAGCTTGCGCTGGAGCCCTTCGACGGGTGGAGCATTGCCGGGTATGTGCCCCAACCGGTTCCTTGCGGCGCGCTTCGGAAATCCAGACCGGCTTTCCGAAGCTTCGCCCGTGGCGCTTACATGTTGTAGGCGCGTTCGGTGTGCTCGGTGACGTCGAGGCCTTCGCGCTCGACTTCAACGTTGACGCGGAGACCGACGATCACATCGACGACCTTGAACAGGATCGCCGAGCCGACGCCGGACCACACCAGCGTGGTCGCGACAGCTTTGAACTGCGAGATCATCTGGGTGACCATGTCGTAGTCGCCGATCTTGCCGGCGACGTAATCCATGACGCCCGTGCCGCCCAGGGCCGGGTTGACCAGGATGCCGGTGCCGAGCGCGCCGATGATGCCGCCGATGCAATGCACGCCGAACACGTCGAGCGAGTCGTCATAGCCGATCGCATTCTTCACCACGGTGCAGAAGAACAGGCAGACGACGCCGACCACCAGACCGAGCACCATCGCGCCCATCGGACCCGCATATCCGCAAGCGGGCGTGACGGCGACGAGGCCGGCGACCGCGCCGGAGACGGCACCGAGCAGCGAGGGGTGACCCTTGGTGATCCACTCCGCGAACATCCACGACATCGCCGCCATGGCGGTGGCGAGGAACGTGTTGGTCATCGCGAGAGCCGCGGTGCCGGAGGCTTCGAGGTTCGATCCGACGTTGAAGCCGAACCAGCCCACCCACAGCAGGGACGCGCCGATCATGGTCATGGTCAGCGAGTGCGGAGCCATCAGGTCCTTGCCGTAGCCGGTGCGCTTGCCGATGATCAGGCAACCGACGAGACCGGCGATACCGGCGTTGATGTGCACCACGGTGCCGCCGGCGAAGTCGAGAGCGCCCCACAGGAACACCTGGCCGGCATCGGCCATGACTTCATCAAGCTTGGCCTGCGCCGCTGCCTTCGCGTCGGGAGCCGCTGCTGCAAGCGCCTTGGCAGCTGCGACGATGGCATCCGGTCCAGCCCAGTACCAGACCATATGCGCGATCGGGAAGTAGATCAGCGTCACCCAGAGCGGCATGAACAGAGCGATCGCCGCGAACTTGGTGCGTTCGGCGAAAGCGCCGACGATCAGGCCCGGGGTAATCGCGGCGAAGGTCATCTGGAAGCA
>JAQGKA010000056.1 GCA_028290355.1 Tardiphaga sp.
AGCGCAAAGATGTTGTCGTCGCGCGTGGTCTGCAGCGTCGGCCTGACCACCAGGCGGTTGATGCGGTCGCTCTCCAGTCCGTCGAGATCGCGCAGCGCGTCCGGCGCCTTGATGCCGGCGGCCCAGACGATCAGTTCGGCCGGAATGAACTCGCCGCCCTTCAGCGTGACGCCGTCCGCCTCCACCGACATCACCGGCGTGCCGGTGCGGACATTGATGCCGAGGCTCTCCAGCAGCTTCGTCGTGTCGGCCGCGAGGTCTTCCGGCAGCGCCAGCAGGATTCGCGGGCCGGCTTCGATCAGTTCGATCTTGATCATCTTGTCGAAATCGATGTTGTCGAGATTGTAGGAAGCGAGGTCGCGCATCGATTTGTGCAGCTCGGCAGCGAGTTCGACGCCGGTGGCACCGGCGCCGACGATGGCGCAATGCAGTTGTCCGGGCCGTAGCGGTTCGTATTGCGCGTTGGCGCGCAGGCAGGCATCCATCATGCGGCGGTTGAAGCGCACGGCCTGATCCAGCGTGTCGAGGGTGATGGCATGTTGCATCACGCCGGGCGTGCCGAAATCGTTCGACAGGCTGCCGATCGCGATCACCAGCGTGTCATAGCCGAGCACGCGCGGCGGGATCACCCGCGTGCCGGTTTCATCATCGGTCGGCGCCACGTAGATCTGCCGTTTGCTGCGGTTCAGCCCGATCATCTCGCCGATCCGGTAGCGATAGTGCCGTAGCTTGGCGTGGGCGATCAGCTCGACGGCATCGGTCTCGCTGTCGAACGAACCGGCGGCAACCTCGTGCAGCAGCGGCTTCCAGACGTGGACGCGGGACTTGTCGAGCAGCGTGACGGAGACTTTGCCCTTGCGGCCGTAACGAGCCCCAAGCTTCGACGCCAGATGCAGCCCCGCCGCGCCGGCGCCGACGATCAGCACGCGGTGCTGCGTGGGATCGTTGGTCGACGGCGTTTCCGCAATCGAGTCGTACAGGCTGAGATCCATCGCGGGTCCGCCGATCCGGCTGTGGGACGCTCAGTCTATGCAGCCTGCTCGGGCGAGACAATGGTGAGCTCTAAGGCATCAACGACTCAACGTTGGGTGATGGCACGGCCTCTCCCCGTCATGCCCGGCGTTGTGCCGGGCATCCACGTTCTCGCGGAACATCGTGGATGGCCGGGACAAGCCCGGCCATCACGGCGCGTGGGGCTATGCTTCCTCCGACATCCCCACCGCCCATAGTGCAAAAGCATAAGCGATGGCGATTTCATCCAGCCGGTTGAATCGGCCGGACGCGCCGCCGTGGCCGGCACCCATGTTGGTGCGCAGCAATACCGGGCCGCCGGACGTCATGGTGGCGCGCAGCCGCGCGATCCATTTCGCCGGTTCCCAATAGGTGACGCGCGGATCGGTCAGGCCGCCCATCGCGAGTACCGCCGGGTAGTCCTTCGCCGCGACATTGTCATAGGGCGAGTAAGACAAGATCGTCTTGAAGTCGGCTTCGCTTTCGATCGGATTGCCCCATTCCGGCCATTCCGGCGGTGTCAGCGGCAGCGTGTCGTCGAGCATGGTGTTGAGCACGTCGACGAACGGCACTTCGGCAACGATGCCGGCGAACAATTCGCCGGCGCGGTTGGCGACCGCGCCCATCAGCATGCCGCCGGCGCTGCCGCCATGGCCGACGATGCGTTTGGCGGACGTATACTTCGCGTCGATCAGCGCGCGGCCGGAGGCGGCGAAATCGTCGAAGCTGTTGGTCTTCTTGTCGCGTTTGCCGTCGAGATACCAGCCCCACCCCTTGTCGGCGCCGCCACGGATATGCGCGATTGCATAGACAAAACCGCGATCGACCAAAGAGAGCCGGTTGGCGGAGAACGATGCCGGCATCGCCATGCCATAGGAGCCGTAGCCATAGAGCAGCAGCGGCGCGCTGCCGTCGCGGACCAAATCCTTGCGGTGCAGGATCGAGACCGGCACCTGCGCGCCGTCCTGCGCGGTCGCCATGATCCGGGTGGTGACGTAGTCGGCGGGGTTGTGGCCGGAGGGAATTTCCTGCCGCTTGCGCAGTATTCGCGCGCGGGTCGCCATGTCGTAATCATAGACTTCCGACGGCGTCGTCATCGACGAATAGGAGAAGCGCAGATTCGTTGTGTCGAATTCATAGCCGCCCATGGTGTCCAACGAATAGGCGGCCTCGTCGAAGGCGATGGCGTGCTCTTCTGCCGTCGTCAGATCGCGGATGATGATCGAGGGCAGCGCATTGGTGCGCTCCAGCCGCACCAGATGGCCGGCATAGAGCTCGATGTCGATGAGATAGATGCCCTCGCGATATGGAATGAGATCGCGCCAGTTCACGCGCTCCGGCGCGGCCAGCGGTGCGGTGACGAGCTTGAAGTCGATGGCGCCGTCGGCATTGGTGAGGATGAATAATTCGTCGCCGCGATCGGCCAGCGAATATTGCACGCCCTCTTCGCGCGCAGCGACGAGGCGTGGCGCCGCGTCGTAATCGCTGAGGTCGATCAGTTGCTGTTCCGAGGTTTCGTGGTCGCCGCCGGCGATGACGCAGAAGCGGCCGCTGGCGCTCTCATGGATATGGGTGAACCAGCCGGAATCCTTCTCTTCATAGACCAGCACGTCGTCGGCCTGCGCGGTGCCGAGGCGATGCCGCCAAACCTGCATCGGGCGATGGTTGTCGTCGAGCTTCACATAGAAGAACGCCTTGGAATCCAGCGTCCACACCACGCCGCCGTCGGTCTCTTCGACGACATCAGAGAAATCCTCGCCGGTGACCCAGTCGCGCACCCGGATCGAAAAATATTCAGAGCCGGCGATATCCGCGCTCCAGGCTTGCAGCGCGTGGTCCGGCGAATGCCGGGCGCCGCCGAACTTGAAGTATTTGTGGTCGGCGGCGAGCTTGTCGCCGTCGAGGATGATCGCGGCCTCGCCGCCGTCGCGGGGCGTGCGACCGAACATCTCGTGCTGGCCGCCCTCGCGGAATTTTCGCAGGTAGGAATAAGGCCCGTCCGGCGCCGGCACGCTGGAATCGTCTTCCTTGATGCGGCCGCGCATCTCCGCCACCAGCGTCTTCTGCAGGGCCGCGGTACCGCCGAGCAGGCTGTCGCTATAGGCGTTCTCGGCCTCGAGATAGCTGCGGATTTCCGGGTCGAGCACCGAGGGGTCGCGCAGCACCTCCTGCCATTTCGCGTCCTTCAGCCAGGCGTAGTCGTCATTTACAGTAATGCCATGCGTGGTGAAGCTGTGCGGATGACGCGGCGCAACCGGAGCCGCAATCGAGGAGGTCT
>JAQGKA010000418.1 GCA_028290355.1 Tardiphaga sp.
AACAACCCGCCCTGATCCAAAAATCCGCCTCGCATGTTCGCCCCATCGATTCGAGATGACTGAAGTGAATCATCAAGCCATCGCCGTCGCCAGTGGGTTTTTCAGCAAACTGCTAGGTTTGACCGAATGGAAGTCTCTATAATTTTTTAGAGCGTTAGTGTGACGGACGCGGCAATGGGACATTCGGACCAAAAGCCATTCTCTCTTCCGATTGAAGTGGTGATCGTGATTGGCATCAACGTCGTTGTCGTAACCTTTGGCTACTGCGCGATCCGATTTTTTGTCGGGTGATCGACGCAGGTTATCACTGCCTACAACCTGCGCCGCCGGATTCAGAACGCCGATAATGAAGTGTCGCTCCTACGTCTGATATCGGACTTAGTTGCCCCCGCCGTTTAGGTCCCGGCCGCGAGCTGGCTGGCGACGTTGAAGCCGCCCAGGTCTCCAGCGTGCCGTACACTGTGTCGATCGCCTTCTGGATCGTCGGGAACGCGCCCACCGGGCTGTTGGCGTTGCTGCCGTCGGTGCGGACATAATAGGTGTGGTTGAAGGTCACACCACATGTGACGCAGAACAACGGCATCACCAAAACCGGAAGAGCCCGCAAGAGTGCCATCGATGAGCGCACCACGCGGCACCAAGGTTATCAGCCGGGACTTAACCGATGCCGGTGCGTCCGCACGATGGATTGCCCCCCAGTTTTCCAAACGGATGATTTCGCTATGATCGCCCATGCTAGGTGCAGATGCTACTCGCGATGGTGCGGCGGCGTCCGGCGCACTGGACGCCAGAACTTTTGGATCTGGCGGACAAGAAAATATCCAACGAACGTTAGGTCGCCCTGCGAACTTTACTTTCCGCCTCCGATGTTGCCGCCATAGCGTGCGACTGTCCCCCGCGGTTATAGCAAAAATACGGCTTGTGGTCGGCGATCCACCAACGCTGACGCTGCGTCAGGTCTACGTGAAGCACGATCATGAGAGTCATGAATATTGGGATGAGACCCGAGATGTGGCCTAGCCCACTAAAAACCCGCCCTAACCGGCGGGTTTTTCTTTGCCCAAAGAAACGGCCACAGCGCGGGGCTGGCGCACTGAGGCCGATCTAATTTAGACCACCCGACGGTGGCAAGGTCATTGCACCGCGTCGGGGCCTCCGCGCCCGACATTGCAGGCGCAGACGAGTCCAATCTGCCTGACCCGGAATCGTTCCGTTCACAGTGGCCTATTTTCAGATTGCAAGCGGCCAATTTCGGCCAGTACCGGCCCTCTAGGGCCTCGAGGCAGTCATGTCCCCCTGATGATAATTTCAGGTTTCTCGAGGACTTTTATGCTGTCCCCTCCGCTGGGGAATCCGATGATGGATGCCTTCTCTTGTTCGACCCAAAAAATGCTCGTCCCATTTTCTATGTTCACATAAATGGACTGCTTGTTCATATCGGTGCATTTGATCCAGTTCATATGGGCCTCCTGCTTTTCCGCCAAGCATAACATGGTGGCAGCAGGAGCGCAGTCCGGCGTCACCCTGGATTATTTTCAAACTGAGACACTCCCCCTAATGCTTTGCTCCAGATCTCGCTTCGCGATCCAGTCGGTTAAGAAGGTGTGTCAGGTCGTCGGCATCATCCATGCTGACGTCGGTCTGCCAGCAGCCCTCGACAACGGCAGGCGTATTTGCCTCGGTGTCCCAAACAGCCCAGCGGTTTTCGAGCATTCGCATTTCATAGCGCATGGCGGGGATCCTGCTTACAGCCGAAGGCGCGAGTGGGTCTGAGCCCGTCGCGACGGCCCCACCGGTCCTGGGGGAGAAAGGCCCCGCCTTGGGGGACAGAGGGGATGTGTGGGCGGGGCCTGACGCGCCGTGAGTCCTATCGGCGCTCAGGTTACGGCTGCTGACCACCACCGGCTCGCACTGGAGCGAATTGACGTCGTAGAGGAGGAGCTTCTCGCGCGACGCCGTCGAATCCCCGAATCGGCTTCCATCGCCACTGGACTTGGCGCCGATTCCACGGACGTCAATCGCTCTATCTGCCCGCAGTCCATGACGTCGCTAGGTCCGGCGCGCCGCTCTGTCGAGCGCTTGAGCGCATTGGGTGATCCACCTTAAGGGGGAGGGGTGGGTCGAAAGTCCGGAGCAAGGGGACTGGACACCGCATCAGGTCAAAAACTCTCGCAACACCAAATTAAAATCCAGGAATGTCTATTTTGGTACGGGGCAGAAAACCCAAAGCTCGCCACCTCCGCTTGGTCGACGGCACGACCACGCGCGAGGCGATCGAGGCGGCTGCCAACGGCTTCGGGCCAATCCAAAGGCCCCGGCACCTGACCGGCGCGGCCCGTCAGGCATGGGACCGGTACATCGAGCCCGCCACCTGGTTGGATGAACGAGCGAAAACGAACGTGCACAAAATTCAATGATATCAATGCAGCGAGATGCTCATCTTGCACAGTTCAGGCGCTCATAACGGTCTGGTTGCAGGTTCGAGTCCTGCCGGGCCCACCAAATAAATCAGGGGCTTATCAAGTCTTACCTCCGATCACCGCACCAGAAGCGCCCCGCTTCCTCTACGTCTGCCATGCCTTAGCACCAGCCAGACTAAGTGCTGCACTTCATGCCCGACTAGGCCTTCCACTCTTTAATCGCAGATTCGGCGGGCTCATCGCACGAAACGGCTGGATTGTGTTGCATCCTTTCTCGGCGACCGGTCGTTGGAGTCTTCGAAGAGTCCGCTTTGCAGCGACGAAGGCGCGCGCTTGAAGCGTGCCCATCCCGACCAGTTCGGTTTCTTCGCCTGCATGCCCGGGCGCGAGTGAGAAGGTCGCAGCGTTCGTCTACGATTCAACCATGGGCCACTGGAACCATGCGGCGATTCTGGTCCAGGCTAGATGTTGTGCATCCGGATATTGTCGAGCAGCTTGTGCAGTGTTCCGACGAAGCGCTGGTATTCGTCATCGCCGATGCCATCGAACAGTAGCGCGAAGCGCTCATACATCACCGGCCAGAGGCGTTCGAAGGTGTCGCGGCCGCTGTCGGTGAGGAACACCTTCTTGACGCGCATGTCTTCGGCTACCTGCTGGCGTCGGATCAGGCCCTGGTCCTCCATCGCGTCGAGGGTGCGGCTCATGGTCGACTGCTCGGTGACTGCGAACACCGAAAGCTCATTGACGGTCAGCCCCGGCCACACGCTGAGCACGGTCAGTACGCGCATGTTCACCGTGGTGGCGTTTTCCTCCTTGAAGGCATCTGCGAGATTCAGGTTCCAGCGCGCGATGATCCGGTTGATCAGATAGGGCGCAAACTGGCTGAGCCCGAACTCACCCATCGTCGGATGGGTCTCGCGCCCCTCCTCGAGCCTTCGCAGCACGCCGGCGCGGTAACGTTGTTCAGTCACGATGTTCTCCCGTAAACTTCCATTCGGGTGAGCGTACTATCGTCGTATTCCCAGATAGCTGTCGATGATGCGCGGCTCGGTCGCGAGCGCCGCCGCCGTGCCCGCCATGGTGACCACGCCCAGCTCCAGAACATAAGCACGATGCGCCACCTGCAGCGCCGCGCGCGCGTTCTGCTCGACGAGCAGCACCGCCATGCCGGCCTTGGCAAGCTGCGCCACGCTCTCCAGCACGCTCGCGACGATGCGCGGCGCGAGGCCGAGGCTGGGCTCGTCGAGCAGCAGCAGCCGCGGCCGCCCCATCATCGCCCGCGCCAGCGCCAGCATCTGCCGCTCGCCGCCGGACAGCGTGCCGGCGATCTGCCCACGGCGCTCCGCCAGCCGTGGGAACAGCACGAATACCTCGTCGAAATCGCTCGGCTTCAGCTTCTCGCCGCGCGAGCGTCGCGGATAGCGCCCGAGTAGAAGGTTGTCGTGGACGGTCATGTCGTTGAACAACTCGCGCTGCTCCGGCACCAGCGCGACGCGGGCGCGAGTCATCACCTCGACCGCACCGCCGTCCATCTCGACGCCATCGATCGTCACCACGCCGCGGCGCGGCAGCAATCCCATCAACGATCCCAACAGCGTGGTCTTGCCGGCGCCGTTGGGGCCGATCACCGTGACGATCTCGCATTCGTCCACGGTCAGCGATACGCCATGCAGCACGTCGTTGCCGTGGTAGCCGACATGGAGATCGCTCGCCACCAGCAGGCTCATGCGTCCACCCCCAGATAGGCCTGCAGCACGTCCGGATTGTTCTGAATCTCCTGCGGCGTCCCGACGGCGAGCACGCGGCCGAAGTTGATCACGACGATGCGGTCGGCGAGGTTCATGACGAAATCCATGTCGTGCTCGACCACCAGGATCGCGAGGCCCCTGGCGCGCAGGTCGACAATCAGCTTCGACAGCGATTCCTTCTCCCCGGCGCGGAGGCCGGCGGCCGGTTCGTCGAGCAGCAGCGCGGCGGGATCGCCGGCCAGCGCGCGCGCGACCTCGACGATGCGCTGCAGGCCAAGCGGCAGCCCGCCCGCTTGTTCATGCAGGCGCTCGCCGAGGCCGCACGCTTTGCCCTGACGCGCCGCCTCGGCGAGCAGTGACTGCTCTTCCTTGCCGTTGAGCCGCAGCATGGCGCGCAACCAGCCGGCGCGGCCGCGGCGATGGGCGCCGACGGCGATGTTTTCGAGGACGCTGATCCCGGCCGGCAGTTTGACGTGCTGGAAGGTCCGCGCCATCCCCAGGCCCGCGATGTCCCGGGCGCTGCGCCGCTCGACCCGTTCGCCGGCCAGTTTGATCGTCCCGTTGTCGGCGCGGTCGACGCCGCTCAGCAGATTGAACAACGTGCTTTTGCCGGCGCCGTTGGGGCCGATCACCGCCAGAACTTCGCCGGCGTGCAGCGTCAATGAGATGTCGTCATTGGCGATCAGGCCGCCGAAGCGCTTGCCCACCCCCTGTACCGCCAGCACGGCGCTGCCGCGCGCCGGCAGCGCACGGCGCGGCAGCCGCTCCGCCGCCGTATCGTCGATGGCGCGGCCCGGCCGGTTGCGGCGGCCCTTCATCCAGCGCTCGGTCCACCATGCCGTCAGCCCTCGCGGCGCCCATTGCATCAGCAGAATCAGGCCGGCGCTGAAAATGACGACGTCGAAATCGCCGGCATGGGCGAACAGGTCCGGCAACGTCTGCCGCAGCGCCTCCCTTGCCGCTGTCAGAATGAACGAGCCGACCAGCGCTCCCCACAGGCTCGACGCGCCGCCGAGCAGCGCCATGAACATGTATTCCACGCCGGAATCGAGCCCGAACGGCGTGGGGTTCACGAAGCGCTGGATATGCGCGTAGAGCCAGCCCGCGAGGGCCGCGAACAGCGCCGCTAGAACGAAGATCGCCAGCCGCAGCCGGCCGGTGGCGATGCCCATGCATTCCGGCATTTGCCGCCCGAGGCTCAACGTCCGCAGCGCGCGGCCGATCCGCGAATCCAGCAGATTCCAGCTCAGCATCAGCAGGCACAGGAACAGCGAGCCGGTGAGCAATGGCGCCAGCGGCCCCTGTACCGCGTGACCGAAGATGGTCAGCGGCGGAATGTTGCCGATGCCCTCGAAGCGCCCGAGGCCCTGAACATTGCCGAAGATGTTGTAGATGCTGAGCGCCCAGGCCAGCGTGCACAGCGGCAGGTAGTGGCCGGACAATTCCACCGTCACGACGCCGGCCAGCAACGCCACCAGCGCCACCATCACCAGCGCCAGGCCGAGCCCCAGCCACGGCGACAGGCCGAAGCTGACCGTCGCCACCGATGTCGCGTAAGCGGCGATGCCGACGAACGCCGCTTGACTGAACGAGGCCAGCCCGGCGACGCCGGACATCAGCACCAGCCCCAATGCGACGATGCCGGCGAGGCAGATCTGGCTGAGCAAATAGATGTGATAGTCGTTCAGCACACAGGCTGCCGCGACCAGCAGGCCGAAGGCAACGACGATGGAGAAGGTGCGCGCCATGCTAGTCCTCCGTCGCCTTGTGGCGCGCCGACAGCACGACCAGCACCGGGATGATCAGCAGGAAGACGATCGTCTCCTTCAGATCGCTGGCGTAGAACGCCGCGAAGCTTTCACATAGCCCGATGAACAGCGCGCCGAGCGCCGCCAGCGGATAGCTCGACAGCCCGCCGAAGATCGCGCCCGCAAAACCGCGCAGACCGATGCCGAAGCCGGTATCGTAGAACACGGTGATCAGCGGGCCGATCAACACGCCGGAAATGGCGCCGAGAAACGCCGACAGCGCAAAGGCCCACAGGCCCGAGCGCGCCACGCTGATGCCCATCAGCTCCGCGCCGACGCGGTTCGACGCCGCCGCGCGCAGCGCCTTGCCCGGCAGGGTGTGCTGAAAGAAGTGGTGAAGCCCGAACAGCAGCAGCCCCGTGGCGACGACCACGACGATGGTCTGGCCAGCCACCGAGACATCGCCGAAATTGAATACCGCCTCGGACAGCGGAACGGTGCGCACGCCTTCCGGCCCGAAGAAATACAGGTTCAGCCCCTTGATCAGGTAATGCAGCGCGGCCGAGACGATCAGCAGGCTGAGGATCGAGGCGTCGGCGATCGGGCGATAGACGATGCGATACAGCAGCGGCCCGACCGGCACGACGATGGCCAGCACCAGCACGATCTGCAGCGGCATCGGCAGTTTGGCCAGCGGCAGCACCGCGCACAGCGCGGCCATCAGCAGCCCCGGCGCCAGGCACCAGGTCGCGGCCTTCGCCCTGTCCACAAGGGCGCTACGCCGCGGCGCCCGGAACATTTCGATGGCTGCGGCCACAAATCCCAAGCCGATCAAGAGCCAGACCGTGCCCGGCGTCTTACCGGAAGCGATGCCCGCGAGCGTCAACGCGCCCATCGCCACGAAGTCGCCCTGCGGGATGAAGGTGATCCGCGTGACCGAAAAGGTGACGATGGTGGCGAGCGCCAGCAGCACATAGATCAGGCCGTTGGTGATTCCGTCCTGAACCAGGATGGCGAAGATGGAGATGTCCATACCTGGGCCGATCTTGCGTCGCCGGCGATCGGCAACGCCGTTCCATCACTGATTGACGAGAGTCCAGCCGCCATTCGCGACCTGGACCAGCACGAGCCCAGTCTTGTCGCGCCCGTAGTGATCGGTCGGCGTCATCTTGATGTTGCCGTGGGTGCCGACGATGGTCGGGTTGGACTCGGCCGCGTCGCGGAAGGCGTTGCGGAATTCCTGCGTGCCCGGCTTCGCTTTGGTCAGCGCCACCTTGGCGGCGGCCTCGAAGATCAGGTAGCCGTCATAGGCGTAGCCTGCGAAACCGTTGCGGTTCTGCTCGCCGAATTTGGCAAGATACTTCGTCATGAAGTCGGTGCCGACCGCCTTGGTCGGGTTCGACGCCGGCAGTTGATCGAACACGAACACCGGCCCGGTCGGTGCGATCTCGCCGTCGACCTTGGCTGCGCCGATACGCAGGAAATCGGGATTGACGGCGCCGTGCGTGTTGTAGAGCTGCCCGGTGAAGCCGCGGTCTTTCAGGGTGATGCCAGGCAGTGCGGCCTGCGAACCGGCGCCACCGACCAGAATGGCGTCCGGCTTGCTCGCGATCAGGCGAAGCACCTGCGCCTGCACCGAGGTATCGGCGCGGGCATAACGCTGCTCGGAGGTAATAGTGATGCCGACGGGTTCGCTCAGCTTCTGGAACGCCTGCAGTATCTGGTCGCCAAAGCTGTCGGAAAATCCGATGAAGCCGACCTTCTTGATGCCCTTCGCGACCATGCTGTCGACCACGCCGCTCATCATCAGCGATGCGGTCTGCACCGTGGAGAACGTCCAGGGGGTCTTTGTTGCATCCAGCGCCATCGGGCAGGTGGCGATTTCAGGAACCTTGGAATCGTTGACCAGTTGCAGCACGGAGAGAGCGGAAGTGGTCAGCGACGGGCCGAGCAGGACGTCGATCTTCTCTTCCGAAATCATCTGCCGCGCCAGGTTCAGCGCCTGGGTCGAATCGCTGCCGTCATCGCGCACCACATAGCGGACCTTGACGCCGCTGACAGACGTCGGAAACAGCTCCTGGGCATTGCGGTAATGCACGCCGAGCGAAGCGTTCGCGCCGGTGGCCGACATGATGTAGCCGACGACGATCTCGTCGCGCGCCTGCGCGGAAGCCGTGTCGAGACTCGCCATCGTCCCGATGGCGGAAGCCGCCAACACACCTGCAGCGACAACATTCGACAGCGACTTGCGCATGTACGCCCCTCCGGCTGATAAAAATGTCGGGCAAGATCTGACCGTTTGCTCGATCCACGCCCACCCGATAGATGCAAAAGCAACATTTAATGACCGAGGTGTCAACACGGCGGTGCAGCGAAGACGCAACCCGCAATGACGCTTAATCAGCCTATTACAGGCTTTCTTGCACAAAACGCCAGCAAACCCGCCTTCAAAGTCGGCAAATGCGATCTGATATATAGATGCAAATGCAAGTTATTACAGCAAATAATTTTGCGCACGGCTCCCTACCGGTTGACGGATGAGCTGGCGGCGCGCGCCCGAATGACGGATTTCATCGAGTTTCGCAGCGGCGCGTTGATCCAGGAACGGCCGCACGCATCGCTCGCAAGGCAGCCGCCTCATTTTCGGCCATGACAGAAAACATGCAATAGCATACTTACGACGGCGTGGGATCGGCGCCTTCACGGAATGGCAGGAGCAATCAATGGCTGAACGGTCGTTTGCGCGAGAAGTCCAGGACCTGAGACTGGGTGAAGGCGACACCTTTCGCGGCGAGGGCATTCTCGCCGTCACCAAGGCGCTGCTGCAGTCAGGCGTATCCTATGTGGGCGGCTATCAGGGTTCGCCGATCTCGCATCTGATGGATGTGCTCGACGATGCCAAGGATGTGCTCGACGAACTCGGCGTGCACTTTGAATCGTCGGCATCGGAAGCCGCAGCCGCCGCGATGCTGTCCGCATCGGTGCTGTATCCGATCCGCGGCGCGGTGACGTGGAAATCCACCGCCGGCACCAATGTCGCCTCGGACGCGCTCGCCAATCTCGCTTCCGGCGGCGTCATCGGCGGTGCCGTCATCATCATCGGCGAGGATTACGGCGAAGGCTCCTCGATCATGCAGGAGCGGACCCACGCCTTTGCCATGAAATCGCAGATGTGGCTGCTCGATCCGCGCCCCAACCTGACGTCGATCGTCGACACCGTCGAAAGCGCGTTCGAACTGTCGGAGGCGTCGAACACCCCGGTGATGCTGGAAATGCGCGTGCGCACCTGCCACGTGCACGGCCAGTTCATCGCCAAGGACAATCGCAAGCCTACCTACACGCTACGCGAGGCGGTCGAAAATCCGCGGCGCGACCTCAGCCGGATCGTGTTGCCGCCGTCGGTCTATCTGCACGAGAGCGAAAAGCTGGAACAGCGCTGGCCCGCCGCGATCGCCTATATCCGCGACCGCAAGCTCAACGAATTCTTCGGTCCCGAACAGGGCGACGTCGGCATCATCCTGCAGGGCGGGCTCTACAATACGGTACTGCGCGCGTTGCAATATCTCGGGCTTGCGGACATCTACGGCGAGAGCCGCGTCCCGCTGTATTGCCTGAACGTCACCTATCCCCTGCTGGACGATGAGGTCGCCGCGTTCTGCATCGGCAAGCGCGCGGTGCTGGTGGTCGAGGAAGGCCAGCCGGAATATATCGAGCAGGCGCTCAACACCATTTTGCGCCGGCGCGACATCGCCACGAAGATCGGCGGCAAGGGCCTATTGCCGATGGGGGGTGAATATACGGCCCAGGTGGTCACGACGGGCATCGAGGCGTTTCTCGAGGCGCATTCCCCTGCTCTGCTCGGCAACCATCTGCCGGTCCCGACCGCCGCCGCCGTTCTCGCCCATCCGCAGGTGGCGGCGTTGCGCGACGAGGTCCCGCAGCGCCCCGCCGGCTTCTGCATCGGCTGCCCGGAACGGCCGATCTTCGCGGCGATGAAGCTGGTCGAGCAGGAACTGGGTCTGCACCACATCTCGGCGGACATCGGCTGCCACCTGTTCTCGATCCTGCCGCCGTTCAATATCGGCGCAACCACCATGGGCTACGGCCTCGGGCCGGCGTCGGCCTCGGCGTTCAACGTCAAGGCGGACAAGCGCCCGATCTCGATCATGGGCGACGGCGGCTTCTGGCATAACGGCCTCGCCACCAGCGTCGGCAACGCCGTGTTCAACAAGCAGGACGGCGTCATCCTGGTCGTCGACAATTTCTACTCGGCTGCGACCGGCGGTCAGGACATCCTGTCGTCGCGCGCCTGGAACATGGGGCGCAAGACCAACAACAGCATCGTCAACGCCGTGAAGGGCATCGGCGTCAACTGGGTGCGCCAGATCGACCGCACCTATGATGTCGGCAAGATGCGCGACACGCTGCGCGAGGCGCTGACGACCACCGACAGCGGTCCCAAGGTGATCGTGGCGTCGTCGGAATGCATGCTCAACAAGCAGCGCCGCGAAAAACCGCTATTCGCCAAAGCGGTGAAGTCCGGCCAGCGCATGGTCAAGCAGCGCTTCGGCGTCGACGAGGATATCTGCACCGGCGACCACGCCTGCATCCGGCTGTCCGGATGCCCGTCGCTGTCGCTCAAGCAGACCTCGGATCCACTCAAGGACGATCCGGTCGCCGCGATCGACAACAACTGCGTCGGCTGCGGCAACTGCGGCGACGTCGCCGACGCGGCGGTACTGTGCCCCTCCTTCTATCGCGCCGACATCATTCATAATCCATCGCGCTGGGATCTGCTGCTCAACCGCCTGCGGAAAAGCGTCATCGGCTATCTGCAGCGCCGCCGCGACCGCCGCACCCTGGCCTTCGCATGAGCGTGGCCATCGGGGATATCACCGCGTCACGGCGCGAGCTCAGCACCGACCGGCCGCTGAGCCTGGCGATTCTGGCGATGGGCGGCCAGGGCGGCGCGGTGCTCGCCGACTGGATCGTCGCGCTCGCGGAGGCCAACGGCTATTTCGCGCAGGCGACATCGGTCCCCGGCGTCGCGCAGCGCACCGGCGCGACGATCTATTACGTCGAGATGGTACCGGCGCGCGACGGCGTGCATCCGGTGCTGTCCCTGATGCCGATGCCGGGCGACGTCGATATCGTGCTCGCTGCCGAGTTCATGGAGGCGGGCCGGGCCATCCTGCGCGGCCTCGTCACGCCGGACCGGACGACCTTCATCGCCTCCACCCACCGCGCCCTCGCCGTGGTGGAGAAGGAAAAGCCCGGCGACGGCCGCGCCAATTCGGGCGCCGTGATCGATGCCAGCGACGTATCGGCAAAGCGCATCGTGGCCTTCGACATGGAGGAAATCGCGCAGCGCTGCGGCACCATGATTTCGGCGTCGATGTTCGGCGCGCTCGCCGGTGCGGATGTGCTGCCGTTTTCGCAGCAGGCCTTCGAGGCCGTGATCGGATCGGGCGGGCGCGGCGCGCAGCAGAGCCTCAATGCCTTCCGGATCGCATTGGACACCACGCGCAACGATGTCGCCACTGCCGTTGAAACGACCGCGGCGGCTCCCGCGATCCTGCCGGCCAATACCGGCTATCCCCAGCTCGACAGCATCCTGCAACGCTTGCGCGATGAGTTTCCGGAAGCCGCCCAGGCGATGCTATTCGCCGGAAGCCGTCGGCTGCTGGCCTACCAGGATCATCGCTACGTCCACGACTATCTCGACCGCGTCGGGTTCTTCGCAGCGATCAACCGGCAACGCCCGGGCGATACGCCGGAACTGACCATCGCAGCGGCGAAGCATATCGCCAACGCCATGGCGTTCGACGACGTGATCAATGTCGCCAGCCTGAAGACCACGTCCGCGCGCTTCGACCGCACCCGCCGCGAGCAGAGCGTGGCGGACGACCAACTGATCTACACCACCGAATTCATGCATCCGCGCGGCGAGGAAATGACCGGCACCCTGCCCCGCGCGCTCGGCGCCGTCATCGAACGGCGGCCACGCCTGATGCAGGCGCTGGATCGGCTGGTGAACCGCGGCCGCCGCATTCAGACCGGCAGCATCACCGGGTTTCTGCTGCTCTATCTGCTGGCCGGATTGAGGCGGTTTCGCCGCGGCACCCTGCGCTATGCCCGCGAAACCGCGCATCTGGAACGATGGCTCGCTTTCGCCCGACATTGCGTTGCCATCGACTACGCCTTTGCGGTCGAGGTCCTGAATTGCCGGCGCCTCGTCAAGGGCTATTCCGATACCCACGCGCGCGGCCAGTCGAAATTCGACCGCGTGATTGCCGCTGCCGGCTTGATCGTCGGCAGGCCCGGCAGCGTGTTGTGGCTGCAAAACCTTAAGACCGCCGCGCTGGCGGATGAAAAAGGCGACGCCCTCGAAGGCGCACTTAGGACGCTCGCCAGCGCCTATGATGGCGTATCCGGAAAGCGCTAACTTAGCGGAAAGTGCCGTAGCTTGGCGGCCATGGTCCCTGTCGAAGTCACGCTGCGATTCAGGGCCCGCGCGATCCTTCTGACGGCCGTATTGTTCTTCGCCAGTCCGCGAAGCTTATCTTTTCGGCGGCTGTCCACGCCCTGTCATCGGTCGGCGGCGATCGTTCACCGGTGCTCGCATCATCTCCCAGCGTCACTTTCCGGCCCTTACGTCTCGATCCGCGCCCACGGTCATTTGGCCGCGGGCGCCATGTCGGTGCAACCTGATGCGTTAGTTGAACAGATCCGGCTCCGCCTCAGTGATCCAGTCCCACAACGGCTGAAAGCTAAAATAGCCGCCCTTGTGGGTCCCGACCTGGCTTGCGGTCAGTTTCGCCACCGCGGGCGCATCGTCGAACATGGGACCGTCACCGACATCTTCGACAATCCACGGCAGCCCTATACAAGGTCGCTGCTGGCGTCGATCCCGTCAGCTGTCACCCATGTGCCGCACCCGCGCACCAGGCCGATCGCCACGGCATATTGATCGGTATCCGGATCGAGCCAACAAGAACAAGCTCGCGATTGTTGACACCATGGCAATCAGGCCTTCAGAGGACCGCACCAGTTTCGCACCAGAAACGGCGTCAACGAAACGCAACGAAAGCAATCGGAGACGAACAAAAAAGCAGGAAAATCAACGAAGCTGACCGATATTCTGCCGCTCATAACGGTCTGGTTGCAGGTTCGAGTCCTGCCGGGCCCACCACCAAGCCGCGGCTGCATTCGCTCTCGTCCCCGGTTCCGCATTTAAGCTTTGTTTGCCATTGCCGGTGCATGATCCCGCGCTCCGATCAAGGCAGGCACCATGCGGTATACGGACATTGCGGTGGTCGGCGGCGGCCTCGCCGGCTCGACGGCTGCGGCGATGCTGGGGCGCGCCGGCGTGTCGGCCGTGCTGATCGACCCGCACACCAAATATCCGCCCGACCTGCGCTGCGAGAGGGTTAGCACCAGCCAGATCGAACTGCTGCGCAAGACCGGTTTCGCCGCCGCTTTGTTCCGGGCCGGTACCCTTGATCGCCAAATCTGGACCGCACGGTTCGGCTACCTCATCGACAAGAAGCCCAGCGAGCAGTTCGGCATTCTCTACGACTCGCTCGTCAATGCGATGCGGGATGAAATCCCCGCCAGCGTCGAAACGGTCGTTGCCAAGACCACGGCGATTGCGACCAGCCCGGACCGGCAGACCCTCACGCTCTCCACCGGCGAGGAGATCTCCGCGCGGCTGGTCGTGCTTGCCAGCGGGCTGAACATCGGGCTGCTGCACAAGCTTGGCATCGAGCGTCAAGTTATCAGCAAGTGCCATTGCATCACGGCCGCCTTTGACGTCGTGCCGGTCGGACGCGCCGCGTTCGATTTTCCCGCCCTCACTTATTTTTCCGAGGGGCCGAGCGACCGCGCGGCCTATCTGACACTGTTTCCGGTCGGCGACACCATGCGTGCCAACCTGTTCGTCTATCGCACCATGGAAGATCCCTGGCTGCGCGAGATGCGCGCGGCGCCCGCGCAGGCGCTACACACCTTGTTTCCGAAGCTGCACGGCTTCACCGGAGACTTTGACGTCACTGGCCAGATGCGCATTCGGCCTGCCGACCTTTACATCAGCACGGGTCACCGCCAAGCCGGTGTGGCGCTGGTTGGCGACGCCTTCGCCACGTCCTGTCCGGCGGCCGGGACCGGCACCAACAAGGTGTTCACCGACGTCGAGCGGCTCTGCAACGCCTACATCCCGAACTGGCTGGCGACCGAGGGCATGGGCTGCGACAAGATCGCGGCGTTCTATGACGATCCGCTCAAGCAGGCCTGCGACGCATGGTCGGAAGCCAAGGCCTACCACTTCCGCTCAGTTTCGATCGACCACGGCCTGACCTGGCAGGCGCGGCGCTGGGCGCGCTTCCTCGGACGGCGCGGCCAGGGCATGTTGCGACGGCTGAGCAGGCAGAATCGCGAGATCGCTGTCGATAACAGCGGGCCCATCGCGATCCGGAAATAGCTCGCCGCCTGCGGGCCGCATCGTTCGACAACAAGATGCCGCTTTGTACGGCCACGATCCTCCAGCTATCATTGATGGAGTTTGTTTTCGGCTGATGGATCGCCGAGGTGAATCCGTTGCGCAACATAACCCTGGATTTTTGCGCCCGCATTCTGTCGACCGGATGGCTTGCCCTCGCTTGCCAGGCGCCGGCGGCTGCCGATCCCCGGCATCTGTCGCAGATGCCGGATCCGCGCGGCGAATTCATTCGCCTCTGCGCGCCTTTCATGGTGTCGCGCTACGCGCATCCCGAGGCGATCTGCGACTGCGTCCGGACCTCGCTGATCAGCGAGATCGGCGACCGGGAGGTGCTCGATGCCATCCTGTTCGGCGTCACCGAACGCGGCGTGCCTATGCTCGACCGCAACTGGCTGCCGCCGGAGAAGCGACCGCTGATCGGCCACACCATGACGGCGATCGCCGAGCCGACCATGGAGTGCATGTTCGGAAACGGTCAGGTCAAAAGGGCCGCTGACAAGATCCCCATCGACGGTTTTCCCAGCATCCTGCCGACGCAGGATTTTGCGCCGTAGGCAAGCGCGCCGGGCAGTCGGCACACAACTGAGGCCTGTGAGAAATCAGGCGGCACGATCGATGACCGGCTCAATCTTCGCCAGCTCTTTTCCGATGGCGCGCTCTGCCATCTGCACATCGTAGTCGTTCTGAAGATTGAGCCACAGCGCAGTGGTCGTGCCAAACGCCTTTGCAAGTCGGAGCGCGGTGTCGGCCGTGACGCCCGCCTCTTCATTGGCAAGTCGCTCAATGCGCGTTCGGGGTACGCCGCAAACCTTTGCGAGCGCACCAGCCGACATCTGCAGCGGGACAAGAAACTCTTCACGCAGAACCTCGCCGGGGTGCATGGGAGCAAGCTTTTTCGCCATTGCGCATTCCTCATCGTTCGAAATCAATGATAGTCCGTGAACTCGACATGGCCCGGCCCCTTCGTCGTCCAGACGAAGCAAATACGGAATTGCTTGTTTACCCGGATTGCATGTTGGCCAGATCTGTCATCCTTCAGCGCTTCCAAGTGATTGCCGGGCGGAATCTTTAAATCGCTGAGTTGCGCCGCGGCATTCAGATATCGAAGTTTGCGTCGGGTCACGCCCACAAGATCGGACGGAAATCCCTTAGGCGCCTCTCCATGAAAGACGGCCTCCGTAAGCTTGTCCTTAAAGCCGACGATCACGGCCGAAATGTATCGTAAAGTGATACATTCGTCAATTTAAGGCGTGAGTCTCTCGACAGACATTGCTGACGCCAGCACCAGCCGCCGCCGCGCCCGCAGCAGCAATCCCGCCATGATCGTGACGTTCAGCGCGTTCCAGCCCAGCCCGTTCATGAAGGCTGCGGCATAGGAGCCGGTGGCGTCGAAGATCACGCCGGAGATCCAGCCGCCGAACGACATCCCGACCACGGAGGCGAGAATGACCAGGCCGACGCGGGTGGCGGCTTCGCGCGCCGGCATCGCCTCGCGCACGATGATGGCGTAGCTCGGCACGATGCCGCCCTGGAACAGGCCGAACATCGCCGAGATCACGTAGAGCGAGGTCAGGCTGTCGAAGAACAGATAGAACAGCAGCGCGGAGCCTTGCGCGACTGCACCGAGCAGCAGCGTGCGGATGCCGCCGATGCGGTCGGCGGAAAGCCGGAGCCGATCCGGCTGATGATGCCGAACGCCAGCATCAACGACAGCATCTCGGCGCCACGCGCCACGCCGTAGCCGAGATCGCCGCAATAAGCGACGATGTGGACCTGCGGCATCGCCATCGCGACGCAGCAGGAGATCGCCGCGATAGACAGCAACACGGTCAGCGCGTTGCTGCTCAGCCGCAGGTCGACGCGCGGTGGCGGCGCGTTGACATGGCTGCGCCGGGTGCCGGCGCCTATCTGCAGCCGCAGCATCGTCAGAAAGATCAGCATCGCCACCATGGTCGTGACGCCCACCGCGATATGCGCGGTTTGCCAGCCGAACGATCGGATGCCCCAACTGACCAGCGGCGGCCAGATCACGCCGCCGAGATAGCTGCCGGTGGCGGCGATGCTGACGGCGATGCCGCGACGCTTCTCGAACCAGTGCGAGGCCTCGGCCATCAAGGGGCCGAACGTGGCCGACGATCCCGCGCCGATGGCAAAATGCACCAGAATGAATTGCCACATCGCGATGGCCTGCGACGCCGCGAGGTAGCCGACGCCCATGACGCCGGCGCCGAGGCTGATCGCCGCGACGATGCCGAAACGGTCGGTCAGTTTGCCGATCACGACCCCGCCGAGGCCGAAGCCGGCCATCGCGAAGGTGAAGGCCAGCGACGCCGCGCCGCGGGTCGCGGCGAATTCGGCCTGCACCGCCGGAATCGCCACCACAACCGACCACATCCCGACGCTGCCGACCGCGCCGATGATCAGGGCAAGGCCAAGCCGGATCCAGGCCTGACGTGAATCAGGAAGGAACGGCCGCGAATCCGGGAAGGTGCTGGAAATTTTCACGGCGGCAACTTCGTCGGGTGCCGCGCGCAGGTCAAGCGACCTGCCGCAGGATTAGGCATGCAGAAGCAGTGCAACAGATTAGATGGTGGCGAAACACCGCAAACAGCCTTTGTTAACCCTTTGATAACCATAAGCACGGCAAAAATTGCCGAGTGGAGTCGCGTCTCGTCTGCCAATCGGGGGAATGCCCGTGGAAGCCAGTGCGGTGCCTCACTTTCGAACCGGCGGCCTTTCGGCCGCCGCGCAGGCGTTCGGCACCCGTGGGCGATCTTCGCGGGAGGAAGCGGCAACGATGACGGATTTGGTAGCGGGTCAGGGTCTGGGAGCCCCGAAGACGGGCTTCAACTTCACCGATCTGCGCACAATGGTGATGCGCGGCGATCTGGCGCTGGCGTTCGGCGTGCTGACCATCCTGGTCGTGCTGATCATGCCGCTGCCGTCGATCGTGCTCGACCTGTTTCTGGCGATCTCGATCACCATGTCGATCCTGATCCTGATGACCGCGCTGTTCATCCAGACGCCGCTGGAATTCTCGTCCTTCCCCACGGTGCTGCTGATCTCGACCATGCTGCGGCTGTCGCTGAACATGGCCTCGACCCGGCTGATCCTGTCGCACGGCCATGAAGGCACCGCAGCCGCCGGCCACGTCATCGAGGCGTTCGGCTATTTCGTTATGGGTGGCAATTTCGTAATCGGCATCATCGTCTTCGCGATCCTGGTGATCGTGAACTTCGTCGTCATCACCAAGGGTTCGGGCCGCATCGCCGAAGTCGCCGCGCGCTTCACCCTGGACGCGATGCCCGGCAAGCAGATGGCGATCGACGCCGATCTGTCCGCCGGCCTGATCGACGAGGCCACCGCCAAGAAGCGCCGTAAAGACCTCGAGGACGAAAGCGGCTTCTTCGGCGCCATGGACGGTGCCTCGAAGTTCGTGCGCGGCGACGCCATCGCCGGCCTGCTCGTGGTGTTCATCAACATCATCGGCGGCATCATCATCGGCGTCGCCCAGCAAGGCCTGTCCTTCGGCGAGGCGGGGCGTACCTACACGCTGCTGACCGTCGGCGACGGCCTCGTCACCCAAATACCCGCGCTGATCGTGTCGACTGCGGCCGGCCTGCTGGTGTCAAAGGCCGGCATCTCGGGCGCTGCCGACAAGGCGCTGATGAAGCAGCTGTCCGGCTACCCGCAAGCGCTCGGCATGTCAGCGGGCGTGATGCTGATGCTGGGCATGTTGCCCGGCATCCCGATGCTGCCGTTCCTGCTGCTCGGCGGTGGCGCCGGCTGGCTCGCCTTCAAGGCCGGCAAGCGCAACAAGGTCGTCAGGGCAGCCGAGGCCCACGAGGCCGCGGCGCCAGCCGTGGCAGCCGCCGCTGCGGCCGCGGCCGACGAACCGATCTCGGCCTCGCTGAAGATCGACGACCTCAAGATCGAACTCGGCTACGCGCTGCTGCCGCTGGTCAACGGTCCCGACGGCACCGATCGCCTGACCGAACAGATCAAGGCGCTGCGCAAGTCGCTGGCGGTGGAAATGGGTTTCGTGATGCCGTCGGTACGGATCCTCGACAACGTGCAGCTCGAGGCCAACACCTACATCATCAAGATCAAGGAAGTGGACGCCGGCACCGGCCGGATCTGGCCGGCCCAGTACATGGTCATGGATCCCGGTGGCAATCAGGTCAACGTGCCCGGCATTCACACCACCGAGCCGACCTTCGGCCTGCCCGCCACCTGGGTCGATGCCGGGCTGAAGGAAGAAGCCTCGCTGAAGGGCTACACCGTCGTCGACGCCGCCACCGTGCTGTCGACGCATCTGACCGAGCTGCTCAAGGGCAACATGTCGGACCTGCTGTCCTACGGCGAAGTGCAGAAGCTGTTGAAGGATCTGCCGAAGGAGCAAGGCGAACTGGTCAAGGACATCGTGCCGAGCCTGATCACCGTGTCCGGTATCCAGCGTGTGCTGCAGCTGCTGCTGACCGAAAGGATCTCAATCCGCGACCTTTCGACCATTCTTGAGGGCATCGCCGACGCGCTGGCGTTCTCGCGCAATCCGGCCACCGTGGTCGAACACGTCCGCGCCCGCCTCGCCCGCCAGATCTGCGCGCAGAACACCTCCTACAACGGCTACCTGCCGCTGATCGCGCTGTCGGCGAAATGGGAGCAGGCTTTTGCGGACTCGATCATCGGTACCGGCGAAGAACGCAGCCTGGCGATGCAGCCGTCAAAGCTGTCGGAATTCATGACCACGGTACGCGATCGCTTCGAGCAGGCGGCGCGCGAAGGTGAAGCGCCGGTGCTGGTGACCTCGGCCTCGATCCGGCCGTTCGTGCGCTCGCTGGTCGAGCGTTTCCGAGCGCAGACCACGGTGTTGTCGCAGGCGGAGATCCACCCCCGCGCCCGACTGAAGACGGTCGGCAGCATCTGATCAGGCCCAACGGCCTGATCAAAACAGATGCATTTTCGTCACAGACAAGTATTTTGCCAGAACGTCGCAGTTCCACGCCAGAGGAGCGCCGAGCTGCCAAACACCGACAACCAATTGTAAGACATAGACAATTTAAGATTACGCGGACTTTCCGCAATCGTTCAGTCGCGACCGTTCACGTCTTTTCACTGCCTTGTGATGGGATCTTTGGAACGGAAGGCCGAGTCCTTACGTTTCCTGCCATGAGATGTTGAACCTGCGGCCGGGGACACGACACACATCGGTGCAGGCAGTAAAACGGCAGGAGCGTTTCCATGAACCACTCGATTTACAGCGCAGATCGCATGACCCACCTCAAGGTGGTGATCGTTGCTCTGATCGCCGGAATCTTCGTGGC
>JAQGKA010000438.1 GCA_028290355.1 Tardiphaga sp.
GCGCGCTGATCGATGCCGGGCTGACCAAGGACGATATCGACGGCTATATCTGCGCCGGCGATGCGCCGGGCGGCGTGATGGCGATGGCCGATTACATGGGCCTCAAGGTGCGCCATCTCGATTCCACAGAGACCGGCGGTTGCTCCTACATCATCGCGATTGGCCATGCCGCAGAAGCCATCAATGCCGGCCGCGCCTCGATCGTGCTGGTGACCCTAGCCGGCAAGCCGCGCACCGGTGCGATGCCGCCGCGCGCCGTCGGCCCCGAGGTCGATTTCGAGGCGGCCTATCAGGCCACCACCCACAATATTTACGGCATGTGCGCCCTGCGCCACATGCATGACTTCGGCACCACCAGCGAGCAGCTCGCCTGGGTCAAGGTCGCAGCCTCCCATCACGCGCAGTACAACCCGCACGCGATGCTGAAGGACGTCGTCACGGTCGAGGACGTCATCAACTCGCCGATGATCTCCGATCCGCTGCATCGCCTCGACTGCTGCGTGGTCAGCGACGGCGGCGGTGCCATCATCGTCACGTCAGAGGAGATCGCACGCAGCCTGAAGAAGCCGCTGGTGCGGATGATCGGCCACGGCGAGGCCCTCAAGGGCCCGCGCGGCGGCAAGGATCTCGATCTGACTTATTCCGCCGGCGTCTGGTCGGGACCTGCGGCCTTCGCCGAAGCCGGCGTAAAGCCGTCGGACATGAAGTACGCCTCGATCTATGACAGCTTCACCATCACGGTGATCATGCAGCTGGAAGACATCGGCTTCTGCGAAAAGGGCCAGGGCGGCAAGTTCGTCGCCGACGGCAACCTGATTTCGGGCGTCGGCAAGTTGCCGTGGAATACCGACGGCGGCGGGCTCTGCAACAACCACCCGGTCAACCGCGGCGGCATGACCAAGATACTCGAAGCCGTGCGCCAGCTGCGCGGCGAGGCCCATCCCAAGGTGCAGGTGCCGAACTGCGATCTCGCTGTGGTGCACGGCACCGGTGGCTTGCTCGGGGTGCGCCATGCCGCCTCTACTGCCATTCTGGAGCGCGTGTAATGGAAACGACCAAGAAGTACCCTGCGCCGCAAGGCAATCCCGAGACCAAGGAATATTGGGACGCCGCGGCCAAAGGCAAGCTGCTGTTCAAGCGTTGCACCGCCTGCGGCGAGCCGCATTATTTTCCGCGCTCGATCTGCCCGTTCTGCTTCTCGGACCAGACTGTGTGGGAAGAAAGTTCGGGTGAGGCGACGATTTATACGTTCAGCCTGATGCGGAAGTCTGCCACCGGGCCCTATGCGATCGGTTACGTCACGCTGAAGGAAGGCCCGTCGCTGCTGACCAACTTCGTCGATTGCGACATGCAGACGCTGAAGATCGGCCAGAAGGTCAAGGTGGTGTTCAAGCCCACCGACGGCGCGCCGCTGCCGTTCTTCGCGCCAGCGTAGCTTACTTTCTTACTTCCCTCTCCCCTTGTGGGAGAGGGCACTGCCACGAGCGCTGCAAAAATAAAAACTCGGGAGAAACAGCAATGCCGATCAACTACGAAGCGCTGATGGCAATGAAGAACATCGGACAGCCCTACAGCTGGACCGATCGCGAGGTCATGCTCTACGCCTACGGCATCGGCATGGGCTCCGATCCGATGGACGAGAAGGAGCTAGCGTTCGTCAACGAGGCCTGCTTCACGCCGCGGCCGCTGAAGGTGGTGCCGACCTTCGCGTCGGTGGCGGCGTGGGGCTCCGGCCCTGGCGAGATGAATCTCAACAAGCTGCTGGTAGTCGACGGCGAGCGCGACATCACCTTCCACAAGCCGATGCCGGTGGCGGCGAAGATTACCGCCGATTCCAGCGTGCTCGGCGTGTTCGATAAGGGCGCCGACAAGGGCGCGGTGATCCTGCACCAGACGATTCTGCGCGACGAAAGGGGCGAAGCGCTGGCGACTCTGATAGCGTCGCGCTTCGCCCGCGGCGATGGCGGCTTCGGCGGCAAGTCGGAAGGCCAGCCCGAGCCGCACGCGATGCCGAAGCGCGCGCCGGACCAGACCGTCGACATCTCGACGCGGCCGGACCAGGCGCTGATCTATCGGCTGTGCGGCGACCGCAATCCGCTGCATAGCGATCCCGAATTCGCCAAGCGCGCCGGCTTCCCGCGCCCGATCCTGCACGGCATGTGCACCTACGGCATCACATGCCGCGGCGTGCTGCAGACCTATGCCGACTATGATCCCTCGGCCTTCAAGCAGCACGCTGTCAGGTTCTCGTCGCCGGTCTATCCCGGCGAGACCGTGACCATGGACCTGTGGAAGGACGGCAACGTCATTTCGTTCGAGGCCAAGGTGAAATCGCGCAACGTCACCGTGATCAAGAGCGGAAAAACCGTTCTGGCGTAACGACGGCGGCGCAACGGCGACGGTCGGCTCCCTCGCCCCGCTTGCGGGGAGAGGGCTGGGGTGAGGGGGACTCGCGAGTGAATCTCCGGCTCCCCCTCACCCGAAGCCTTCGCTGCGCTCAGGCTCCGACCTCTCCCCGCAAGCGGGGAGAGGTGACAGTCAACGCACCTTGAGTTGCGACACAAAGCTGCAGGGAGGTCATCATGGGTTTGCTCGACGGCAAGGTTGCCATCATCACCGGCGCCGGCGGCGGCCTCGGTGAGGCCTACGCCAAACTGTTCGCCCGTGAGGGCGCGGCAGTCGTGGTCAACGATCTCGGCGGGCCGCGCGATGGCTCTGGCGCCGATCTCTCGATGGCGCAGCAGGTGGTCAACGCCATCACTGCCGAAGGCGGCCGCGCGGTGGCCAACGGCGCCGATATCTCCACCATGCAAGGCGGCCAGTCGGTGTTCGACGACGCCATCAAGGCCTTCGGCAAGGTCGATATCCTCGTCAACAATGCCGGCATCCTGCTCGATCAGACCTTTGCCAAGGCTACCGAAGCGGCCTGGGACAAGGTGATGAAGGTGCACCTGAAGGGCACGTTCTGCGTAACCCAGCCGGCGTTCAAATGGATGAAGGAGAATGGCGGCGGCGTCATCGTCAACACCTCGTCGACCTCAGGCCTGATCGGCAATTTCGGCCAGAGCAACTATGGTTCGGCGAAAGGCGGTATCTGGGGCCTCTCGAACGTGCTGGCGATCGAAGGCCGCAAATACAACATCCGCGTGTGGACGCTGGCGCCGGGCGCGCTGACCCGGATGACCGCCGACCTGCCGCGCTACATCGAGAATCCCGGCGCGGCGCTGGGTCCGGACGGCATCGCGCCGGCGGTGCTCTACATGGTCAGCGATCTCTCCGGCAGTCAGACCGGCAAGGTCCTCGGCGTTTCCGGCCCGCGCGGCGTCCGCGAGATGAAGATGATGGAAATGGACGGCTGGAAGCCGCCGCATGACGGCTGGAAGGCCGAGGATGTGGTGGCCCATGCCAGCGAGATTTTCTTCTCCGAAGCGGATACCAAGATGTCCGCGCGGCGGTTTTAGGGCATATTGCGCCGCGACGGGACAGGCGGTTGCCGTCTCGATTTGATTTCTCAAGGAGACACCATGAAACTGACCCCCAAGGCCGCAGGCACCTTTGCGATTGCGCCGACCCCGTTCCACGACGATGGCCGGATCGACGACAAGTCGATCGACCGCCTGACCGACTTTTACGCCGAAGTCGGCTGCGACGGCGTCACCGTGCTCGGCATTCTCGGCGAGGCGCCGAAGCTGGAAGCCGCCGAGGCCGAGGCGGTGGCGACGCGCTTCGTCAAGCGCGCCAAGAACATGCAGATTATCGTCGGCGTCTCGTCGCCGGGCTTTGCCGCGATGCGCTCGCTGGCCCAGAAATCGATGGATGCCGGCGCCGCCGGCGTGATGATCGCACCGCCGCCGACGCTGCGCACCGACGACCAGATCACCACCTATTTCAAGCAAGCGGTTGAGGCCATCGGCGACGACATTCCCTGGGTGCTACAAGATTATCCGTTGACGCTGACCGTGGTGATGACGCCTGCGGTGATCCGCAAGATCATCATGGACAGCAAGTCCTGCGTGATGCTGAAGCACGAGGACTGGCCGGGCCTGGAAAAGATCACCGCGCTGCGCGGCTTCCAGAAGGACGGAAGCTTGCGCGAACTGTCGATCCTGACCGGCAATGGCGGCACCTTCCTGGACTTCGAGATGGAGCGCGGCGCCGACGGCGCCATGACCGGCTACGCCTTCCCGGAATTGCTGATCGATGTGGTCAACCTGCAGAAGAAGGGCGAGCGCGACAAGGCGCATGACCTGTTCGACGCGCATCTGCCGCTAATTCGTTACGAGCAGCAGCCCGGCGTCGGCCTTGCCGCGCGCAAATACGTGTTGCAGAAGCGCGGCATCATCGCCTCGATGGCGCAGCGCAAGCCGGCCTCGGCGATCTCGGCCACTGCCAGGGCCGAGATCGATTACCTGCTGTCGCGCGTGGCGCGTTTCGACAAGCGCGCCAACCTGCAGCCGCAGTCCAGCGCGGCGGGTTAGACAAATACGCCAGAGTTCGTCATGCCCGGCCAAAAGCGCGAAGCGCGTCTTCGCGCTAGATGTGCCGGGCATCCACGTCTTCTGACATTCAAGACGTGGATGGCCGGGGCGAGCCCGGCCATGACGAACGAAAAGTTGGTCGGCGCATTGAACGCTGATCAGGGAGTTTGAAAATGCCCAGCGAGCCCGGCGTCGCGCGTCCTGCGTCTACCATCCTGCTGCTGCGCGAGGGCGCCGCTGATGCCATCGAGGTTTTCATGATGGTGCGGCACTATCAGATCGAGTTTGCCTCGGGCGCGCTGGTGTTTCCCGGCGGCAGCGTCGATGCTGGCGATCAGGACATCATCGGTAAGACCGAGCTCTACGCCGGCAGCGATGGGCTCGATCCGGCGACGCTGAACTTCCGCATCGCTGCGATCCGCGAGACGTTTGAGGAAAGCCGGATCCTGCTGGCGCGGCCGCGCGGATCGAACGAGCTGATTGAAGCCAAGCGCGCAGGGCAGATCGCCGATGCCCATCGCGATGCGCTCAACGAGGGCAAGGTCAGATTCGCCGATATTATCGCCGACAACGATCTGGTACTGGCGCTGGACCTGCTGGTGCCCTACGCGCACTGGATCACGCCGGTGGGGATGCCGAAGCGGTTCGACACCTGGTTCTTTCTCGCCGCCGCGCCGCCGGAGCAGGTCGGCATGCATGACGGCAAGGAATCCACCGACTCGATCTGGCTCTCGCCGCGTGAAGCACTGGAAGGCGGCGAGAGCGGCCGCTTCACCTTGCCATTCCCGACCACGCGCAACCTGATCAAGCTCGGCAAGCAGCCGAGCGTCGCTGCGGCGCTTGACGATGCCCGCGGCAGCGCGGTCGTCACCGTGACCCCGGTGGTCACCAGGGAGGGCGACAAGCGCCAGCTGCGGATTCCGGCGGAAGCCGGCTACGACGGCGAGGTGTTCGAGATCAGCGGCAAATAGCAGCGCGCTCCTCCACACTTCGGCCTGAAACGAAGTATTGTGGCGTGCTCTCGGGTAAGGTGCGGTTTGATTGATCGTGATCTGTGGATCAGGAATCCCGTGCATGACTGCGAACCGCTCCCGCAACCCCGGCCATGCGGTCGATTTTGCACTGCTCGTTCTGCTCGCGACGCTATGGGGCGCATCCTACACGTTCATTAAACTCGGCGTGGCGACCATTCCGCCGATTACCCTGATCGCGGCGCGCACCTTGATTGCCGGGCTGCTGCTGCTCGTCATCATGCGATGGCGTGGGCTCAGTTTGCCCCGCGACATCGCGACCTGGCGCCGCTTCCTGTTTCAGGCCTGTCTCAACAGCGTGATCCCGTTCACGCTGATCGCCTGGGCCGAACGCTCGCTCGAAGCCGGGTTGGCCACTATTCTCAATTCAACATCGCCGATCTTCACCTTTCTTTTGACGCTTGCGATCACGCGTCACGAGCCCGTGGCTGCGCGCAAGCTGTTCGGAGTGCTTGCGGGGATGGCGGGTATTTGTCTCATCGTTGGCGTTCAGGCGCTGGGCGGCCTGGGCGAGCAACTCGCCGCGCAGATAGCAACTGTTGTCGCAACGATCTGCTACGCTGGAGCGGCGATCTTCAGTCGCGGGTTCAAAGGTCTTGATCCGATGGCGCCGGCCGCCGGTTCGCTGCTGTCCGGCGCTGCGATCCTCATCCCCATCAGTCTTGTCGTTGACCGGCCGTGGACACTCGCGCCCTCGACAAGTTCGCTGCTGGCTTTGCTCGGGCTTTCGATCTTCTCCACCGCGCTGGCATTCGTGATCTATTTCCGGTTGATCCAGACGCTGGGGTCGGTTGGCACCACGGCACAAGCCTATTTGCGGGTCCCGATCGGCGTCGCACTCGGCGTGCTGTTTCTCGGCGAAGGCCTGAGCTCGACAGCGTGGATTGGGCTGGGCTGCGTTGTCATCGGCGTCGCCGCGATGACAATTCCGGCCGGCAAGGTGGCCTCGCTTCAGGAAGCCGCGTGAGCGGAGGCGGAGAGGGCGACGTGTTCACCCCGCCTTCGCCTGCGGCGCGGCCGCGGCGGTCTCCCAGAACGGCCGCCGCAACTCGCGCTTCAGCACCTTGCCGGCGCCGGAGAGCGGGAAGGGTTCGCTGCGGATATCGACGCTGCGCGGGCATTTGTAGCCGGCGATCTTTTCCTTGCAGAAGGCGATGATCTCGGCGGCGT